>NZ_JBQOUX010000051.1:0-52776 GCF_052216785.1 Streptomyces sp. JW3
CGCCGGCGGTGGACCCCCTCGCGCGACTCGTGGCCCGACGTCAGCTGATCTTGGCGTAGCCGTAGTTGACGAGCTTCTTCACGTCCGAGGTGCGGTTGGCCGCCGAGGACGAGGTGAGCACCGCGCCGACCACCGACTCACCGTTCTTGGTGGCGGCGAACACCAGGCAGTACTTGGCGGAGGAGCCGGAGCCGGTCTTCACGCCCAGCGTGCCGTTCCAGCCCAGCAGGGTGTTGGTGTTCGACCAGGTCGCCATGGTGCGGGTGGAGCCGCTCTTGGTGACGGTCTTCGCCTTGTACGACTTGGCCTTCACCACGGTCTTGAACGTGGAGCTCTTCATCGCGCTGCGGGCGAGCTTGGTCAGGTCGCGCGGCGTGGAGTAGTTGGACCCATTGCTGATGCCGTCGAACGAGTCGAAGTGCGTCTTGGTCATGCCCAGGCTCTTGGCCGTGGAGTTCATCTTGGCGATGAAGTTCTTGGTGCGGGCCGAGACGGTCGAGCCGGAGCCGAACTTGTCGGCCAGCGCCATCGCGGCGTCGCAGCCGGACGGCAGCATCATCCCGTAGAGGAGCTGGCGGACGGTGACCTTGTCGCCGACGATCAGCCGGGCCGACGAGGCGCCCTTGGAGACGATGTAGTCGCTGTACGCCTTCTTGATGGTGACCTTGGCGTCCAGGTTCAGGTTCTTCTGCCCGAGCACCACCTTGGCGGTCATGATCTTTGTGGTGGAGGCGGTCAGCCGCTTGGTGTCGGCGGACTTGCTGTAGAGCGTCTTGCCGGAGGCGCTGTTCATCAGGAACCCGCCCTTGGCGGTGATGCTCGGCGTCGTGACGGCCTGGGCCGGCGCCGCGGTGAGGACACCGGTCGCCAGCATGGTGCCGCTCGTCACGACGACGGCGACGGCCCTGCGGAGGCGAAAGCCCTGATTGACGGTTTTCACGTAAGGTACCCCGATTGTCTGGAATTCACCGGCGGTGCGGCCGAGTTGAGGTCAGTTCATCATCTGAACAGCATGAGGCCGCGTCCAGGTTCCGACTCATGAGAAGGGCGAATGGTTGCCCTGTGAATTCCTGTGCGAGAAGGGGCGTCCGCATCGCGGACGGTTCCTTTCATGCGTCCCTGTTGTATCTATCCTGTGGGCATGACCATGGCCGTGAAACAACCTCCCGCCGCCGACCGCGTGTACGCGCACGTCAAGCAGGGCGTCCTGGACCGCCGCTACGAGGGCGGCACCCTGCTCACCGAGGGCGAACTGGCCGAGGCCGTCGGGGTCTCCCGCACCCCGGTGCGCGAGGCGCTGCTGCGCCTCGAGGTGGAGGGGCTGATCCGGCTCTACCCGAAGAAGGGCGCCCTCGTCCTCCCGGTCTCCGCGCAGGAGATCGCGGACGTGGTGGAGACCCGGCTGCTGGTCGAGGAACACGCGGCCCGCAAGGCCGTACCCGCCTCGCCCTCCCTGCTGGACCGGCTGGCGGAACTCCTCGACGAGCACCGGGAGCGCGCCGCGGCCGGTGACTACGCCGCCGCGGCCGTCGCCGACCGCTGCTTCCACGCCGAGATCGTGCGCAGCGGCGGCAACGAGATCCTGTCCCGCCTCTACGACCAACTCCGCGACCGCCAGCTGCGGATGGGCGTCGCGGTGATGCACTCGCACCCCGACCGGATCGCCAAGACCATCGTCGAGCACCAGGAGATCCTGGACGCGCTGCGCGCGGGCGACACCGAGGCGGCCGTCGGCGTCGTCGGCCGGCACGTCGGCTGGGTCTCCCACCTGGCCCGGGGTGAGGTCCGATGAGCAGCGCCGGCACCACGCTGCCCGGCGATCCCCCGGGCGGCCGGCGGGCGATCGCCGTCTGGGGCGTCGGCGTCGCCGTGTACTTCGTCGCCGTCATCTTCCGCACGTCGCTCGGGGTGGCCGGCCTGGACGCCGTCGAACGCTTCGACGTGGGCGCCTCCGCGCTGTCCACCTTCTCCATCCTCCAACTGCTGGTCTACGCCGGCATGCAGATACCCGTCGGCCTGCTGGTGGACCGGCTCGGCACCAAGAAGGTGCTGGGCATCGGCGTCGTGCTGTTCACGCTCGGCCAGCTCGGCTTCGCCTTCTCCCCCTCGTACGGCACCGCGCTCGCCTCCCGGGCGCTGCTCGGCTGCGGCGACGCGCTGACCTTCATCAGCGTGCTGCGCCTGGGCACCCGCTGGTTCCCGGCCCGGCGCGGCCCGCTGGTCGCCCAGTTGGCCGGTCTGGTCGGCATGGCCGGCAACCTGGTCTCCACCCTGGTCATCGCCCGGCTGCTGCACGGCATCGGCTGGACGGCGGCGTTCGCCGGCAGCGCGGTGGCGGGCGTGGTGGTCCTGGTCCTGCTGCTGCTCTTCCTGAAGGACCACCCCGAGGGCCACGAGCCGGCGCCGTTCCCGCACCAGGGGGCGGCTTACGTACGGCGGCAGATCGCCGCGTCCTGGCGGGAGCCGGGGACCCGGCTGGGCATGTGGGTGCACTTCACCACGCAGTTCCCGGGGATGGTCTTCACTCTGCTGTGGGGCCTGCCGTTCCTGGTCGAGGCGCAGGGGATGTCCCGGGCGACGGCGGGCGAGTTCCTCACCCTCGTCGTGCTGTCCAACATGGTGATCGGCCTGGTCTACGGGCAGGTCGTCGCCCGGCACCACGGGGCGCGGCTGCCGCTGGCGCTGACCACCGTGGCGGCCACGGCGGCCGCGTGGGCGGCGACGCTGGCCTACCCGGCCGAGCACGCGCCGACGTGGCTGCTGGTGCTGCTGTGCGTGGTGCTGGGGGCCTGCGGCCCGGCCTCGATGATCGGCTTCGACTTCTCGCGTCCCGCCAATCCGCCGGAGCGGCAGGGCACCGCGTCCGGGATCACCAACATGGGCGGTTTCATCGCCTCGATGACGACGCTGCTGGCGATCGGGGTGCTGCTGGACGCGACGGGAGACGACTACGCGGTGGCGTTCTCGGCGGTGTTCGTACTTCAGGTGCTCGGGGTCAGCCAGATACTGCGGTTGCGCAGGCGGGCGGCGCGGCGGGAGCGGGAGCGGTTGGTGGCCAGTCGGGTGTCTTCCGTGCACGTGCCGGTGTAGGCGCCCGGCGTCCGTGCGGAGCCCGTCCGGGGGCTGCCGCCCCCGGACGGGCTGGCAAGTACCGCCTCTTACCTGGTCACCGTGAAGTGCCGCAGGATCGCCGTCGTCAGTTCCGGGTCGCCCTCCGCCTTCACCCGGTCGGTCACCGCCTCCGGCGTGGTGCGGCCGCAGGCCAGGCGGACGTACGTCTCCCAGTCCAGGGTCAGGGTGGCGGCCGGGCCCAGCGCGGGGGCCGTCTCCAGGGTGCCGCGGCCCTGGATGTCCACCCGGATCGTGCGCAGGAACTCGATCGGGCCGTGCACGTCGAAGACCACCGCCGAGCTGCGCGGCGCGTCCGCGTCCTCGGCGACGATCCGCGGCAGCTCGCCGAGCAGCACGTCACGGGCGACGTGCGCGCCGGGGGAGTCGAGGTCGCCGGGGCGGCCGAGGGCGGCGCGCAGGTCCTGCTCGTGCACCCACACGTCGAAGGCGTGCCGGCGCATCGACTCCTCCAGGGTCAGCTCGGTGCCGAGCGGGGCCCGCACCTTGGCGCCCGGGTCGCGGGACTCGTTGCGCAGCTGCCGGTTGCGCCGGATGATCATGTACTCCAGCTCGGCCGTCATCTCCGGCGCCGTGTGGTGCCGGCGGACGTCGACCTGCATCTCCATGTAGCGCTGGTGGTCGTTGGTGACGTGGAACAGGTCGCGCGGCAGCGTGTGGATGGGGCGCGGGTCGCCGAGCATCTCCGAGTCCAGGCCGATGACATGGGAGACGACATCGCGCACGGACCAGCCGGGGCACGGCGTACGGCGGTTCCACTCGGCTTCCACGAGCGGCTGCACCAGCTCGGATATCGCTTCGATGGAGTGAGTCCAGGCGTCGGCGTAGGGCTGGAGGGTGGGATGCAGACTCACGGAACGGGACCCCTCGGCGGTCGGTACAGGGTGGGCGGGCGGCGGGCTGCGGGCGTCTTGGGAGGCTAAGTTACGCTGCTGTGCGGTACCCCGGCAGTGCTTTCGTGTGACGATCGTAGGCCCGTGTTGACCGCGCGGATGCCAGGGCCGTGGTACAGCCCCGGGCGCGACGCCCCTTCCGCCGTCCGCCCGCTCCCTTTTCCCGCTCCCTTCTCCCTCTCCCGCTCCCTCTCCCGCTCCTGTCCCTATTCCTGCTCCTGCTCCTTCTCCTGTTCCTTCTCCCGTTCCTTCTCCGCCAGGTGGATCACGCACACCGTCAGGGCGATCAGCAGTGCCGGATCGGCGTCCTCGTGGACGACGTCCAGGCCGTAGGTGTCCCGGACGGTCAGCCAGCGGCGGGAGACGACGGCCAGCAGGTCGCCGTCGTACTCGATGGCGAACTCCCGGTCGAGGATCTTGCCGCTGACGTCGAGTTCGTTGCCGTCGGCGAGGGCGACCCGGTAGTGGTTGCGCAGCAGGGAGAGGCGCTTGCGCCGGATGGTGGCCAGCGGTTCGCCGGCCCGCTCGATCACCATCGTGTCGCGCAGCGCGAACATCTTCTGGTGGATGTCGATCAGGACCCGGCCCTGGGTGTCCTTCAGCTCCCAGGTGTCCCGCAGCCGCATCGCCTTGCCGTCGACGAGGAAGACCTTGGCGCCGCGGTCGTCCTCGATCCAGTAGTCGTCACCGAAGCCGAGCAGCCGGTCGTACACGAGGAATCTCATGCCGGGATCGCTTCCCCGTCGCCCGGCCCGTGACGCCGGCGCTGGGCCGACGGGCTGACGCCCGGACGGCGGGCCGACGCCCGGGACGGTCAGGCGCCGTAGCCGTTGTTGTAGCCGTCGCGCGAGTGGGGCCGTTCCTCGACGACCGGAGTCGTCGGCGGCATCACGACGCGCCGCCTGCGGGCGATGCTGCTGAAGGTCGCGACGCCGATCAGGCCGACGATCATGAAGATGACGCCGACCAGGTCCAGATTGACGCCCTGCATGTCCCAGTCGGTCGCGAACGTGAGGATGGCTCCCACGGCGATGAGGATGATGCATCCGCCGAGGCCCATGGTGTTGCCTCCCTAGAGATCCGGTCGGTTCCGGTCCTTCCGGGCGATCCGGTTCCGTTCGGTTACCCCGGGAGGCAACAGCCATGCGGTGCCCCGTACTTACTTGTCGCCACCCAGGAACGCCACCAGCGCGTTCGCCAGCAGGTGCGGGTCGTCCGCGCCGCACAGTTCCCGGGCGCTGTGCATCGACAGGATCGCGGTGCCGATGTCCACGGTGCGGATGCCGTGCCGGGCGGCGGTGATCGGGCCGATGGTGGTGCCGCACGGCATGGAGTTGTTGGAGACGAAGGACTGGAAGGGCACGCCGGCCCGTTCGCAGGCGGCGGCGAAGACCGCGCGGCCCGAACCGTCGGTGGCGTAGCGGTTGTTGACGTTGACCTTGAGGATGGGGCCGCCGTTGACCCGCGGGTGGTGCGTCGGGTCGTGCCGCTCCGCGTAGTTGGGGTGCACGGCGTGGCCGGTGTCGGAGGACAGACAGACGGTGCCGGCGAAGGCCCGGGCCCGGTCCTCGAACGTACCGCCGCGCGCCAGCACCGAGCGTTCCAGCACGGTGCCGAGCAGCGGCCCGTCCGCGCCGGTGTCCGACTGCGAGCCGGTCTCCTCGTGGTCGAAGGCGGCCAGCGCCGGGATGTACGACAGTCCCGTGCCGTTCGCGTGGGTCGCGGCGGCGGCCAGCGCGGCCACCCCGGCGTGCACGGAGAGCAGGTTGTCCATCCGCGGGCCGGCCACCAGCTCCCGGTCGCGGCCCAGGTAGGCCGGGGCCTCGACCGAGTGGGTCATCAGGTCCCAGCCGGTGACCGAACCGGCGTCCAGCCCCGCCTCCTCCTCCAGGAACGCGATCAGGTCGCCGTCGCGGACGGTGTCGGCGAGGCCCCAGACCGGCTGGAGGTGGCGCTGCTTGTCCAGCTTGAGGCCGTCCGCGGTGACGTTGCGGTCCAGGTGGATGGCGAGCTGGGGGACGCGCAGCAGGGGCCGGTCGACGTTCACCAGGCGGGTGCTGCCGTCGCGCAGGGTGAGCCGGCCGGCCAGGCCCAGGTCGCGGTCGAGCCAGGAGTTCAGCAGCGGGCCGCCGTAGATCTCCACGGCGACCTGGCGCCAGCCGTGCGCCCCGGTGTCGGGGCGGGGCTTGACGCGCAGGTTGGGGGAGTCGGTGTGGGCGCCGACGATGCGGAAGGGGGTGTGCGGCTCGGCCCCCTCGGGGACGTACCAGGCGATGATCGCGCCGCCGCGCAGCACGTACTTTCCGCCGCTCGTCGCGTCCCAGGCGTCCGTCTCCGCGACCTGCCTGAAGCCTGCCTTCTCCAGCCGCTGGGCGGCGTTCGCCACGGCGTGGTACGGCGTCGGGGACGCCGCGAGGAAGGACATCAGGTCATCGGTGTGGCCGCGGTCGAAGCGGGATGGTTCGCTCATGGGGCCACTGTAACTACGGGCGCGGGCCCGCCCCCCGCCGTGCCGGGAGCGGGCCCATCGCTACGCGGGGCTCAGAACGCGGCCTCGTCCAGCTCCATCAGGTCCAGCTCGACGCCCTGGGCGACCTTGCGGGCCAGGGTGACGCCGGGCAGCACGTTCGCGGCGAAGAACTTCGCGGCGGCGATCTTGCCGGTGTAGAAGGACTTGTCCTTGGCGGAGGCGGTCGGCAGCTTCTCGGCGGCGATCGCGGCGCCCTTGAGCAGCAGGTAGCCGACGACCACGTCACCGGAGGCGAGCAGCAGGCGGGTGGTGTTGAGCCCGACCTTGTAGATGTTCTTGACGTCGCTCTCGGTGGCGGCGAGGTCGGTGAGCATCAGGCCGACGAGGGACTCCAGCTCGACGGCGGCCTTGGCCAGGTGCTCGCGGGCACCGGCCAGTTCGTCGCCGCCGGTGGCCGGCGCGAGGAACTTCTTGATGTCCTCGGCCAGCGAGTTCAGCGCGGCGCCCTGGTTGCGGACGATCTTCCGGAAGAAGTAGTCCTGGCCCTGGATCGCGGTGGTGCCCTCGTAGAGAGTGTCGATCTTGGCGTCGCGGATGTACTGCTCGACCGGGTACTCCTGGAGGAACCCGGAGCCGCCGAAGGTCTGGAGCGACTGGGCGAGCTGCTCGTACGCCTTCTCCGAGCCGTAGCCCTTGACGATCGGCAGCAGCAGGTCGTTGAGGGCGTGGTCGGCGGTGGAGTCCTCGCCGTTCGCCTCCTTGACCTGGATGGTGTCCTGCACGGAGGCGGTGTACATCACCAGGGCGCGCATGCCCTCGGCGTACGCCTTCTGCGTCATCAGCGAGCGGCGGACGTCCGGGTGGTGGGTGATGGTGACCTTGGGCGCCGTCTTGTCCATGAAGTTGGCCAGGTCGGGGCCCTGGACGCGCTCCTTGGCGTACTCCAGCGCGTTGAGGTAGCCGGTGGAGAGGGTGGAGATGGCCTTCGTGCCGACCATCATGCGGGCGAACTCGATGATGCGGAACATCTGCCGGATGCCGTCGTGCTTGTCGCCGATCAGCCAGCCCTTGGCGGGGTGGCGGTCGCCGAAGGTCATCTCGCAGGTGTTGGAGACCTTCAGGCCCATCTTGTGCTCGACGTTGGTGGCGTAGGCGCCGTTGCGCGCGCCCAGTTCGCCGGTCTCCGGGTCGAACTCGTACTTCGGCACCAGGAAGAGGGACAGGCCCTTGGTGCCCGGACCGGCGCCCTCCGGCCGGGCGAGGACGTAGTGGAGGATGTTCTCCGACATGTCGTGCTCGCCGGACGTGATGAAGCGCTTGACGCCCTCGATGTGCCAGGAGCCGTCCGGCTGCTGGACCGCCCTGGTGCGGCCGGCGCCGACGTCGGAGCCGGCGTCCGGCTCGGTGAGCACCATGGTGGAGCCCCACTGCCGGTCCACGGCGATCTTCGCGATCTTCTTCTGGACCTCGTTGCCCTCGTCGAAGAGGATGCCGGCGAAGGCCGGGCCGGAGGAGTACATCCACACGGCCGGGTTGGCGCCGAGCACCAGCTCCGCGTAGGCCCAGATCAGGGAGCGCGGCGCGGTGGTGCCGCCGATCTCCTCGGGCAGGCCGAGCCGCCAGTACTCGGAGTCCATGAAGGCCTGGTAGCTCTTCTTGAAGGACGCCGGGACGGGCGCGGTGTTCGTCTCGGGGTCGAAGACCGGCGGGTTGCGGTCGGCGTCCTCGAAGCTGGCGGCCAGCTCGTTCTCGGAGAGCCGGGTCAGCTCCGCGAGGACGCTCTTGGCGGTCTCGACGTCCATCTCCTCGAACGGGCCGAAGCCGTACACCTTGTCGCGGCCCAGCACCTCGAAGAGGTTGAACTCGATGTCGCGGAGATTCGATTTGTAGTGCCCCATGGCGACGGCTCCCTAGATCCCTAGAGGGACGGCGAGGCACTGACTCCTCGCGCTCTCGTACACGTACCAACTAGTAGCTACGATGATGCTACCCGTCGGTAATAAGCCGCAACCCCGGCCGCTCCATCTGTGACTCTTCACCTATTTCTTGAGGAGGCGCCGTGAGGTCTGGAGGAGGCCGCATGGTCGAGGGGGGCGAACGCGTGTGCCGGTGGTCACTGATCGTGGTGACGGCCTGAGGATCGAGGGCGTATGTGCCGCTGTCGTACGTATGGTCCTTTGGAGGGGTGACGAGGGGGATGGGAAGTATGTCGGCGGCTGCGGGTTCAGGACATGCCCGGTACACGTATCGGCTGCGGGTGCCGTCCACTGCCCGTACCGCGCTGATGGCGGAGTGGGACCGCTGTCGCTGGGTGTGGAACGAGTGTGTCGCCAAGTCCCGGGCCGTGCACCGGCACAACCAGGCCACCGGGGCGAAGGCCACATGCGGTCCGGCGCGATTGGACCGGATGCTGACCGAGGCGCGGGCCCGTACACCGTGGCTGCGGGCGGGCTCGTCGGTGGTCCAGCAGCAGACCGTCCGTGACTTCGGCCGCTCCCGAGCCAAGGCGCAGAAGGACATCACAGGGCGGCTGCCCGTGGCGCGCCGGGCCGGGATGCCGACGTGGAAGACCAAGCGCGACGCCCTGCCCACCCTCAACTACACCAGGCGCGGGTTCCGGCTGACGGACGGCCGACTGCATCTGGCGGGCGGCATCGCCGTAACGGTGGTGTGGTCACGTGACCTGCCCGCCGCGCCGTCCTCGGTCCGCGTGTACCAAGACAGCCTCGGTCACTGGTACGCGAGTTTCGTCGTCTCCGCCACCGTCGAACCCCTGCCACGGACCGGCCGGGTACTCGGCGTGGACTGGGGAGTGCGGGAGACCGCGACCACTACCTCCGACGCGCACGACCTGCCGAATCCTGGGCACGGCATGAAGGCGCGGGCCAGGCTTGCCCGGTACGACCGGATGATGGCCCGTCGACGGCCGATGAAGGGCCGGGCCGCGTCAAAGGGTTACCGCGAGGCGAGGAAGCTGCGGGCGAAGGCATACCGGAAGGTCGCGCGGCAGCGGCAGGACACTGGCCGTAAATGGGCCAAAAAAGTGGTCCGTGACCACGACGCCATCGCCGTCGAGGATTTCCGGCCGCGCTTCCTCGCCAGATCCACCATGGCCCGCAAGGCCGCCGACGCCGCCATCGGCGCCACCAAGGCGGCTCTGGTCGAGATGGGCCGCAAACACAGGCGGGACATCCGTCTGGTCCACCCCGCGCACACCACGATGGACTGCGCGCAGTGCGGTGCGAGAGCCAAGCACCCCCTGCCGCTGGGTGTACGCACCTACACCTGCACCGCCTGCGGACATACATCCCCCAGGGACAAGAACTCCGCACGCGTCATGCTCCTCCGGGCTGGTCTCAACCCGGCTGGTGTCGAGGGCACAAGACCTTCCGGAGCGCCGCTCCGGAAGGCGGCCTGAACCAGAAATCCCCTTCCCTTGCTCAGGGAGGGGAGGATTCAATCGCTACTCTTGCGGCATGTACGGCTACGACCAGACCGCGGGCCAGCAGCAGTACGCGCCGCCCCAGCAGCCGATGTCCGGCGGATACGGGCAGCAGCAGCCGCCGCTGTACCCGGAGCCGTCGCCGCCCTCGCTCGCGGACGCCGTGCGGGCCTTCACCACCGGGCAGCTGGCCGCCGAGGACTTCCAGCAGGTCTTCGCGACCTCGAAGGTGTACTGCCCGCGCGGCGACAACCCCGGCTTCCTCGCCCTGCACAACACCCAGCAGCCGGTGATCCCGATGTTCACCACGCTCAAGGAGCTGCGCCGGTACGCGGGCAAGGAATCCAAGTACTTCGTGATCACCGGCGCCGAGGTGCTGGACCTGCTGCCGACCGGGTACGGGTTCGTCCTCGACATGGAGGGCGAGCACCGGATGGTGTTCGACGCCAAGGCCGTCGAACAGATGGTCGATTTTGCGATGCGCCGCATGTACGGCTGATCCTGCCCGCGCGGACGTATGACGGTGGAGCCCGGAGGGAATGCCCTCCGGGCTTCCGTGGTTCTGGGGTAGCAAGAAGTTCAACGCTCAACTAAAGTGGGTCGTACGCCGCCCAAGGAGGTCGACATGCCTGCCGTGACCGTCGAGAACCCGCTGTTGCTCCCCCGCGTGACCGCGCCCGCCGACGCGGTGGCCCGTCCCGTGCTCACCGTGACCACCGCGCCCAGCGGTTTCGAGGGCGAGGGCTTCCCGGTGCGCCGCGCGTTCGCCGGGATCAACTACCGCCACCTCGACCCGTTCATCATGATGGACCAGATGGGTGAGGTGGAGTACGCGCCCGGGGAGCCGAAGGGCACCCCCTGGCACCCGCACCGCGGCTTCGAGACCGTCACCTACATCATCGACGGGATCTTCGACCACCAGGACAGCCACGGCGGTGGCGGCACCATCACCAACGGCGACACCCAGTGGATGACGGCGGGCAGCGGACTGCTGCACATCGAGGCGCCGCCGGAGTCGCTGGTGATGTCCGGCGGGCTGTTCCACGGGCTCCAGCTGTGGGTGAACCTGCCGGCCAAGGACAAGATGATGGCCCCCAAGTACCAGGACATCCGGGGCGGCACCGTGGCCCTGCTGACCTCCCCGGACGGAGGCGCGCTGGTCCGGGTCATCGCCGGGGAGCTGGACGGCCACCAGGGCCCGGGATCGACCTTCACGCCGATCACGATGATCCACGCGACCCTCGCGCCCGGCGCCGAGCTGACCCTGCCCTGGCGCGAGGACTTCAA
Source organism: Streptomyces sp. JW3 (assembly GCF_052216785.1). Lineage (NCBI taxonomy): Bacteria > Bacillati > Actinomycetota > Actinomycetes > Kitasatosporales > Streptomycetaceae > Streptomyces > Streptomyces sp. JW3. Next base: position 11,222 of record NZ_JBQOUX010000051.1, read on the forward strand.
CGGCCTCGCGTACGTGCTCGCCGGGCGCGGCTCGGTCGGGGCCGAGCGGCGGCCGGTGCACACCGGGCAGGCGGCCGTCTTCGGGGCGGGCGGCTCGCTGACCGTGCGGGCCGACGAGAAGCAGGACGGGAGCACCCCCGACCTGGAGGTCGTGCTGCTCGGCGGGCAGCCGATCCGGGAGCCGATGGTGCACTACGGGCCGTTCGTCATGAACACCCGCGACGAGCTCCAGCAGGCGTTCGAGGACTTCCAGAAGGGGCGGCTCGGCAGCGTCCCGGCGGTGCATGGCATGACGGAGGCCGGGGCCGGAGAGCTGACCACCGGCGGCTGACACCGCGTCACCCGGGCGGGCCGTTCCGGGAGGACGGCCCGCCCGGTGCGTGATCGGCTGGGGGCGTGCTGTTGCTCCCCGTGCCCGTGCGCCGGTTCGCCTCCTGGTGCGTCGTCATCCTGCTGGCCGCCGGCGTCGTCTACGTGGGCATCCGGATCTGCGTCGAGTTCCGGACCACCGTGACGCCGGTGCTGCTCGCGCTGCTCGGTACCGCGCTGCTGCGCCCGCTGTACCGGTGGCTGGTCGCGGTCCATGTGCAGCGGTCGCTGGCCGCGCTGCTCACCTGCGTCGCCGTGCTGGCCGTGGTCGGCGGCGCCGTCTACATCGTGGTCGCCGCCCTGGTCGACAGCGGCGACCAGATCGTCGACTCGCTGCGCACCTCCGCCCAGGACCTCGCCGACCACCTCGGCGCGGCCGGCACCTCGCTGGACGACCTCGCCGCCAATGGGCGGAAACTGCTCGGCAAGTTCGGCGGGACGGCGGCCTCCGGGGTGATCAGCGGCGTGAGTGTGGTGGGCGAGATGATCGCCATGGCGGTCCTCGCCCTGCTCCTGGTCTTCTTCTTCCTGCGCGACTCCGACCGGGCCGTCGGCACGGTGCGGGCGCTGGTGCCGCACAGCGGCGCCGACATGACCGAGGCGATGGCCCGGCGGGCCTTCGAGGCGGTCGAGGGGTTCATGCGGGGCACCACGCTGATCGCGCTGATCGACGCCGTCTGCATCACGGTCGGGCTGCTCGTGCTGGGGGTGCCGGGCGCGTTCGGGCTCGGCGCGCTGGTGCTCGTCGGGGCCTACATCCCCTACCTCGGGGCGTTCCTCTCGGGAGCGGCGGCGGTGCTGGTGGCGCTGGCCGACCGGGGGTTCGTCATCGCGCTGTGGGCGCTGGGCGTGGTGGTGGCCGTGCAGCTGCTGGAGGGGCATGTGCTCCAGCCGGTGATCCAGAGCCGGACCGTGCACATGCACCCGGTGGTGGTGCTGCTCGCGCTGACCGCGGGCGCCTCGGTCGCGGGCATCGTCGGGATGCTCCTCGCGGTGCCGCTGACCGCCGCCGGGTTCGGGATCGTCCGGGAGTTGCAGCACCGCTACACGGACACGGCGAGCTCCGGCCCCGGGGAGCCCTCGTAGAGGTCGAACCAGATGCTCTTGCCCTCGCCGCGCGGGGCGACGCCCCACTCGTCGGCGAGCATCTCGATCAGCATCAGGCCGCGTCCGGAGGACGCCATCTCGCCCGGGGTGCGCTTGTGCGGCAGTTCCTGGCCGGTGTCGGTGACCTCGACCCGGATGCGGCGTTCGCCCGGGGCGCCGGTGACCTCGGCGACCACCAGCGCGTCGGCGTCGGTGTGCACCAGGACGTTGGTCAGCGTCTCGGAGAGCAGCAGCACCGCCGAGTCCTTTTGGTCCTCGCTGGGCCAGTCGTGCAGCAGGTCGCGCAGATGCCGGCGCGCGGTGCCGATCCGCTCCGGCTCGGCCTGCGCGACCGTCAGCATGGTGCGGCGGCCCGGCGGACGGGGGCGGGCCGGGTCGCCGCGGTCACCGGCCTCGTCGCCCCGGCGGAGCAGCAGCAGGGCGATGTCGTCCTCGCGGCGGTCGGCCAGCGGACCGGTGGTGTGGTGGGAGGAGGGCCCGTGCACGGCCTGGACCATCGCGTCGGCCAGTTCCTCCGGGTCGCCGACCGGCAGATCCTTCAGTCCGGCGCTCAGCCGCAGCCAGCCCGACTCCAGGTCGTGGCCGCCGGTCTCCAGCACGCCGTCGGTGATCAGCATCAGCGTCTCACCGGGCGCCAGGCTGAGCCGGGTGGTGGGGTAGTCGCAGTCCGGGTCGATGCCCAGCGGCAGCCCGCCGGCCGTGGCCCGGATCAGCACCGTGCCGTCCGTCATCCGCACCGCCGGGTCCAGATGGCCGGCGCGGGCCGCCTCCACGGTGCCGGTGGCGGGGTCGACCTCGACGTAGAGGCAGGTCGCGAAGCGGAAGTCGCCGGGGTCCTCGGCGGCCCGGGTGAGGCCGTGGAAGAAGCGGGAGGCGCGGGAGAGCACCGCGTCGGGGCGGTGGCCCTCGGAGGCGTAGGCGCGCAGCGCGATGCGCAACTGGCCCATCAGCCCGGCGGCCCGTACGTCATGGCCCTGTACGTCGCCGATGACCAGGGCGAGCCGGTCGCCCCCGGAGGGGGTGCCGCCGGGCAGCGGGATCACGTCGTACCAGTCGCCGCCCACCTGGAGTCCGCCGCCGGTCGGGACGTAGCGGGCGGCGATCCGCACGCCCGGGATCTCCGGGCCGACCGCGGGCAGCATGGAGCGCTGGAGGCCGTCGGTCAGCTCCCGCGTGGTCTCGTCGGCGCTCGCCCGGGACAGCGCCTGCGCCATCATCCGGGCCACCGTGGTCAGCACCGACCGCTCGTCCGGGGTGAACGCGACCGGGTAGGAGAACGCGGCCATCCAGGCGCCCATCGTGCGGCCCGCCACGGTCAGCGGCAGGAACGCCCAGGAACGGCGGCGGTAGCGCTTGGCGAGCGGCCAGGTCAGCGGGTAGCGGGCGGCGTACTCCTCGGGGGAGGAGAGGTAGACGGCCCGGCCGGTGCGGACCACCTCGGCGGCCGGGTAGTCGGTCTCCAGCCCCATCCGCGCGAACGGGCTGTCCTGGTGCTCCGGCTCGGTGCGGTGGCCGATGATGGCCAGCTCGTCGCCCTGGACGCCGAAGACCGCCAGGCCGTCCGGTGAGAACCCCGGCATCGACAGGCCCGCCGCGACCCGCAGCACCTCCTCGGTCGACCGTGCCTCGGCCAGCGCCCGGCCCGCGTCCAGCAGGAACGCCTCCCGGGAGCGGCGCCAGTCGCCGGTGACCGCGCTGCGTCCGGCGGCGGTGCCCGGCGCCGGTTCGGTGACCTCCTGGAGGGTGCCGATCAGGCGGTACGCCTGGGCCTCGGGGTCGAAGGAGGGCTTGGAGCGGCTGCGGACCACCCGGACGACCCGGCCCTGCTCGTCCATGATCCGGATGCGCACCTCGGCGACCGTGCCCTCGGTGGCGGCGAGCCGGACGACGCCGGTGATCTCGTTCCAGTCGACCGGGTGCAGCCGGGACCGTACCTGGGCCTGGTGCAGGCTGGCGCCGCGGGCGGGCAGCCCGAGCAGCCGGGCCGCCTCGGCGTCGACCGTGACGAACTCGGTGGCCGTGTCCCAGTGCCACAGACCGGTCGCGAGGGCGGCCAGGACGTCCCCCACGGCGGGCAGGGGCTCACCAGTGCGCATTGCTCCACTGTATGGAGTGGTGATCGGGGGCTGCCACCGGTCACGGCCGTGGCAATGGGGAGGAAGCGGGGAGCGGGTGCCCGGTACGCTGGGGTTGTTTCACGTGAAACGCGAATGTGAAACGCCATCCCCGATCAGCGAAGACTGGATGAACGACGATGCATCGGTACAGGTCCCACACCTGCGGCGAGCTCCGCGCCTCTGACGTCGGCAGCGACGTCCGGCTGAGCGGCTGGCTGCACAATCGGCGCGACCTGGGCGGCATCCTCTTCATCGATCTGCGCGATCACCACGGCATCACCCAGCTCGTCGCCCGTCCGGGTACGGACGCCTACCAGGCGCTGGACCGGCTGACCAAGGAGTCGACCGTCCGGGTCGACGGCAAGGTCGTCTCGCGCGGTGCCGAGAACATCAACCCCGACCTGCCCACCGGCGAGGTCGAGGTCGAGGTCGGCGAGGTGGAGCTGCTCGGCGCCGCCCAGCCGCTGCCGTTCACCATCAACACCGAGGACGGGGTGAACGAGGAGCGGCGGCTGGAGTACCGCTTCCTGGATCTGCGCCGCGAGCGCATGCACCGCAACATCATGCTGCGCACGTCGGTGATCTCCGCGATCCGCAGCAAGATGGTGGCGCTCGGCTTCAACGAGATGGCGACGCCGATCCTGACCGCCACCTCCCCCGAGGGCGCCCGCGACTTCGTGGTCCCCTCCCGGCTGCACGCGGGCCGCTTCTACGCGCTGCCGCAGGCTCCGCAGCAGTTCAAGCAGCTGCTGATGATCTCGGGCTTCGACCGGTACTTCCAGATCGCGCCCTGCTTCCGCGACGAGGACGCCCGCGCGGACCGCTCGCCGGGCGAGTTCTACCAGCTCGACGTCGAGATGAGCTTCGTCGAGCAGGAGGACGTCTTCCAGCCGATCGAGAAGCTGATGACGGAACTCTTCACGGAGTTCGGCGGCGGCCGCGAGGTGACGTCCCCGTTCCCGCGCATCCCGTTCCGCGAGGCGATGCTCAAGTACGGCTCCGACAAGCCGGACCTGCGCGCCAAGCTGGAGCTGGTCGACCTCACCGACGTCTTCGCGGGCTCGGAGTTCAAGGCGTTCGCCGGCAAGCACGTGCGCGCGCTGCCGGTGCCGGACGTCTCCGGTCAGCCGCGCAAGTTCTTCGACCAGCTCGGCGACTACGCGGTCGCCCAGGGCGCCAGGGGCCTGGCCTGGGTGCGGGTGGCCGAGGACGGCTCGCTGACCGGCCCGATCGCGAAGTTCCTGACCGAGGAGAACGTCGCGGAGCTGACCAAGCGGCTGTCGCTGGCCGCCGGGCACGCGGTGTTCTTCGGCGCGGGCGAGTTCGACGAGGTCTCCAAGATCATGGGCGCGGTGCGGGTCGAGGCCGCCAAGCGGGCCGGGCAGTTCGAGGAGAACGTCTTCCGGTTCTGCTGGATCGTCGACTTCCCGATGTACGAGAAGGACGAGGAGACGGGGAAGATCGACTTCTCCCACAACCCGTTCTCGATGCCGCAGGGCGGTATGGCGGCCCTGGAGTCCCAGGACCCGCTGGACATCCTGGCCTGGCAGTACGACATCGTCTGCAACGGCGTGGAGCTGTCCTCCGGCGCGATCCGCAACCACGAGCCCGACATCATGCTGAAGGCGTTCGAGATCGCCGGCTACGACGCGGAGACCGTCGAGCGGGAGTTCGCCGGCATGCTGCGCGCGCTGCGCTTCGGCGCCCCGCCGCACGGTGGCATCGCCCCCGGCGTCGACCGCATCGTGATGCTGCTGGCGGACGAGCCCAACATCCGCGAGACCATCGCCTTCCCGCTCAACGGCAACGCCCAGGACCTGATGATGGGCGCGCCGACCGAGCTGGACGAGTCCCGGCTGAGGGAGCTGCACCTGTCGGTGCGGGGGCCGCAGCCGAAGTAGGCGCCGGTACGACGGAGGGGCCCGGGACGGTGCGACCGTCCCGGGCCCCTTCGGTGTGCTTGGCGTGGGCTCGGTGTGGGCTCGGTGTGGGCTCGGCGTGGGCTCGGCGTGTGTCGGTGTTCCCGCCGCGGATCAGCTCTTGTCGGAGCCGCTGGAGCCGCTGGAGCCGCCGGACAGCTTGCGGGTGCGGCGGCGCAGGGCCGGGCCGAGGCGGACCAGGAGGCGCTTGTCGATGCCGGTGACCCTGCGGTCGACGGCGGTCAGCGCCTTGCGGGTGGCGGCCAGTTCCTTGGCGAGGGCGTCCAGCTTCGCCGTCGTCTCGGCGGCGCGCTTCTCGGCCCCCGCGAGCTTGGCGCGCAGCTCCTTGTTCTCCTTGGCCTGCTTGCGGGCCTGCTCCCGGGTCTTCTCACCGGCCGCCGTGAGCTGCTCGCGCAGCCGGCTGAAGCGGTAGCGCAGCTGCCCGTCGTCCGAGCCGTCCCACACCGGCATCGAGGCGGGCAGCTCCAGCTCGGCCATGCGGGCGTCGAAGGCGGCACCGCCGTCACCGTGCGTATAGGTGTTCTTGAGGCCGTTGCGGTCCAGGAAGGCGACGATCCGCTGGAAGCGCTCGCCGTGGCCCTTGAGCATCGCCGAGAAGTCGGCGCTCTCGTACAGGTCGCGCGGGTCGGTGTCGGCGGGCAGGCCGGCGAGCTGGCGGTGCGGGATGTCGAAGTACCGGCACAGCTCCAGGGTGCGCGAGTCGTGGGTGAGGACGACGCTCGGGGTGCCCGCCAGCAGGGCTGCGACGTTGCCGTGGATGCGGGTGCCGTAGGCGAAGTCGTAGCCGCCCAGTTCCTTGATCCAGGTGGCCGGGTCCAGGGGCATCCGGACCTTGTTCTCCTGGAGGAGCGGGTGGCTGAGCTGGAGCGGGAAGGGGTCGGTGTACCCGGACTCGGGGCTGGTGTCGCCCCACAGCAGCAGCTCGGCGTCGACGGTGTTCTGCGCGTAGTACGTGAGGTGGGGGTAGTTCTCGTGGGCGTGGCGGGCGATGCCGGAGATGTCGCCGACGGGTATCGCGTTGGGCGACAGGTTGAGCGCGATGCGGGAGTCGGCGGTCAGCTCGGCGGGGCGGATCTCGGGGAAGGTGTCGCCGTACAGGAACATCGACGGGCAGCCGATGATGTCGAGGTCCCGGAAGCCGAGGGCGTTCAGGTAGTCGGCGGTCAGTTCGCCGCGGACGCCGATGGAGGCGGAGCGCTCCAGGACGGCGGTGGCGAAGCGCTTGACCGACGCCTCCATCGGACCGAGCCAGTCGGTGTCGTAGTCGTCGGGAGCCTGGGCGCCGACGCCGAAGACCACCACCGGGATGGTGAGCTGCTCGATCAGGGTGGAGAGGCGGTCCAGCGACGCCTGGAAGGTGGGCCGGAAGGCGTTGGCGAGCGGCACGACGAAGACGTCGTACTGCTCGTTGATCTCGGCGGCCCGCTCGGGCGAGGAGTTGGTGCGGATGCCGTTGGAGACGACCTCGGTGTCCGGTGCGGACAGCATCTTGTGCGCGGAGTCGCTGAAGATGAGGTTGCCGGTGTTGGTGCCGATCAGGTCCTGGTGGATGAATTCGGCCGGGCTCGCCACGTGGAACGGGCTCTTGCCGGATCGGATGAGGATGCGCTTCACGACGGTCCCTCGGTACGCGGTGCGGATTCAGCTGCGTACCGGTCGGCGATGACCGCGACGCACACCCGCGCGACGGATAGGCGTTCGAGTGCCGTGCGGGTGAGCAAACTTTATACGTCCGGCAAATAGACCGTGAAGCCTTGGTGACGCGGTGGGCGTCGTGGGCGTCACCAAGGCTTCACGGTCAGGGGAAGAGGAGGGGCGGCCGGGGGCGGGAGGTTACGCGGGGGCGCCGCCGAAGCGCTCCTTGTAGGACTCCAGGTCCTCGTCGGTGATCTTGGCGAAGAGGACCGGGGGGACCGTGAAGGGGATGCCGGCGGCGAGGGTGGTGAGGGTGCGGGCCTCGTCCGGGGTGACCCAGGTCGCGGTGGAGTCGGGGAGGGTGAAGGCCGCGCGCATGGCCTTCGCCGACGCCGGGATGAAGGGCTCGGAGACCACCGCGTAGAGGTGGATCAGGTTCATCGCCGTGCGCAGTGTGAGGGCCGCGCCGTCCTTGTCGGTCTTGATCTCCAGCCAGGGGGCCTTCTCCTCCAGGTAGGAGTTGCCGGCCGACCACAGGGCGCGCAGGGCGGCGGCCGCCTTGCGGAACTGGAGGGCTTCCATCTGGGTCTCGTACTCGGCGAGGAGTTCGGCGATCTGCGCGCCCAGCTTCGCTTCGGCTTCGCCCGGCTCGCCGCCTGCCGGGACCTCGTCGCCGAAGCGCTTCCTGGAGAAGGACAGGACGCGGTTGACGAAGTTGCCCAGGGTGTCGGCGAGGTCCTTGTTGACCGTCGCGGTGAAGTGCTCCCAGGTGAAGGAGGTGTCGTCGGACTCCGGGGCGTTGGCGATCAGGAAGTAGCGCCAGTAGTCGGCGGGCAGGATGTCCAGGGCCTGGTCGGTGAAGACACCGCGGCGCTGGGAGGTGGAGAACTTGCCGCCGTAGTACGTCAGCCAGTTGAACGCCTTCAGGTAGTCGACCTTCTTCCACGGCTCGCGGACGCCCATCTCGGTGGCCGGGAACATCACGCTGTGGAAGGGGACGTTGTCCTTCGCCATGAACTCGGTGTAGCGGACGTCGTCGGCGCCGTCCGGGCCGTACCACCAGGAGCGCCAGTCGCGGTTCTCGTCGGGGGCGGCGTCCGCCCACTCCTTCGTCGCGCCGATGTACTCGATCGGGGCGTCGAACCAGACGTAGAAGACCTTGCCCTCGGCGGCCAGCTCCGGCCAGGTGTCGGCCGGGACCGGGACGCCCCAGTCCAGGTCACGGGTGATCGCGCGGTCGTGCAGGCCCTCGGTCAGCCACTTGCGGGCGATGGAGGAGGCGAGCTGCGGCCACTCGCCGGCGGTCTCGTCGATCCACGCCTCGACCTCGTGCTGGAGCTTGGACTGGAGGAGGAACAGGTGCTTGGTCTCGCGCACCTCCAGGTCCGTGGAGCCGGAGATCGCCGAGCGCGGGTCGATCAGGTCGGTGGGGTCCAGTACGCGGGTGCAGTTCTCGCACTGGTCGCCGCGGGCCTTGTCGTAGCCGCAGTGCGGGCAGGTGCCCTCGACGTAGCGGTCCGGGAGGAAACGGCCGTCGGCGGGCGAGTAGACCTGGCGGATCGCCCGCTCCTCGATGAAACCGTTCTCGTTGAGGCGGCGCGCGAAGTGCTGGGTCAGCTCCGCGTTCTGCGCCGAGGAACTGCGGCCGAAGTGGTCGAAGGCGAGGGCGAAGCCGTCGTAGATCGCCTTCTGGGCGTCGTGCGCCTGCGCGCAGAACGTGTCCACCGGGACGCCCTGGGCCTTGGCGGCCAGCTCGGCGGGGGTGCCGTGCTCGTCGGTCCCGCAGACGTAGAGGACGTCGTGGCCGCGCTGGCGCAGGTAGCGGGCGTAGACGTCGGCCGGGAGCATGGACCCCACCATGTTGCCCAGGTGCTTGATCCCGTTGATGTACGGAAGGGCGCTGGTGATGAGGTGTCGAGCCATCGGGGGGCTGCTCCCAGGTCGTGGCGTTTACGTAGACGAACCTTGAAATCGTAGCCGACATGGGTGGGCCGCCCGCCTCCCGTTAAACCGGGGGGGAGGGGGCGGCCGGGGGTGGTGCGGGGAGGGCTTTTCAGGGGCGCCAGGTGGCCAGTACGCCCTCGTACAGTTCCTTGTCCGTCAGTTCCAGGGGGTTCTGGCCGGCCAGGAAGTACGAGGTGTTGCCGGTCTTGAGCTTGCGGAGGTAGTCGAACGCCTTGTTCTCCGGGTCACCGAAGGCGACGAAGGAGAAGAAGACGGCGGGGTGGGACGCGGCGGCCGCGGTGAGGGCCTGGGTGGCGGGGGTCTTCGCGTCGGGGGCGCCGTCCGTCTGGAAGATCACCAGGGCGGGGGCGGTGGGGTCGGCCGACTTGTCGTGGAGGGCGAGGACCTCGGCGACGGCGGCGTGGTAGCTGGTGCGGCCCATGCGGCCCAGCTCCGCGTGGGTGGTGTCGATCTTGTTCTCGTGGTCGGAGAGGGTGAGGGTGGTCGTTCCGTCGATCTCCGTGGAGAAGAAGACGACCGGGACCGTGGGGTCGGGGTCGACGTGCGCGGCGAGGGCGAGGGTCTGGTCGGCGAGGGCCTGGGCGGAGCCGTCCTTGTAGTACGGGCGCATGCTCGCGGAGCGGTCCAGGACGAGGTAGACCTTGGCTCGGGTGCCGGTGAGGTCGTGCTTCTTGAGGGTGGTGGCGGCGGATTTGTGGGCGGGGAGGAGGGCGGGGAGGAGGGCGGGGGTGGTGGGTTTCTTGGCCTCGCCTTCGGCTTCGGCCTTGTTCGTTTTCCCACCCGCACCGCCCGTGCTGCTTTCGTCTTCGGGTGCGGGTGGCCCCTGTGGGGGTTCCTCGCCGGTGGCGGCTGCGGGTTCGGGGGTGGGGGTGGGGTCGGGGGTCGGTTCCGGGGTGGGTTCCGGGTCCGGTTCCGGGGTGGGGTCTGGTGTTGGGTCGGGCTGGAGGGGGGCGGGGGCCGACTCGGTCACCGGCTCGGGGTCGGGAGTGGAGGCGGAGACCGGCTTGGGGGCGTCGGAGACCGGTGCGGGCTCGGGGTCGGCTTCGGAGGCCGGCTTGGGCTCGGGGTCGGGCTCGGGGGTGGAGACCGGCTTGGGGGCGTCGGAGACCGGTGCGGGCTCAGGGTCGGCTTCGGAGGCCGGCTTGGGCTCGGGGTCGGGGTCGGGCTCGGGGGCGTCGGAGACCGGTGCGGGCTCAGGGTCGGCTTCGGAGGTCGGCTCGGGGGTGGGGTCCGGTTCGGAGGCCGGCTCGGGGTCGGGTTCCCGGGGTGACTGGGTTGTTTCCGGGGAGTCGGACGGGGTCGGGGGTGTGACCTTGTCGAAGGCCGCGGTGACCAGTTCGTGTACGTCGGCGGACGGCTCGGCGGTGTCCTCGGTGGACGTGCGCGGCTCCGGGACCACCGGGTCGGGGTCGGGCTCGGGCTCGGGCCGGGACTGGGCCGGGACCCTCGGTTCCGCCGTGGGCTCCGCGGGAGCCGGCGTCGGTTCCGGCGACGGGGCCGTCTCCTGTGTGGCCTCCTCCGGCTGGGCGGACCGCGCTTTGCGTGAGCGGCCGAACGCGTTCCGCAGGAGAGTGAGAATGCCCATGTGCGCAACCCTTCGCATGAGTTGAAGCCCGTCAATCCCTGGCCAGGACGGACACGTAAGGTTAGCGGCCTCCGCTTCCGTTCCTGGCCAGGGTCTGGCACACGGACCGCGCCCGCGTCAAGAGCCGCTTCCGGCCGCCGCGCGGATGGCGCCGCGGTGGCGGTCAACTCCCGGACGATCGACGTGGGTTCACCCTCCGTTCACCCCGGCGCCCGGCTGCCGCACATATGTGCCCCTACGGTCACGCTGACACCAAGGGCATCCAAGGGGAGAGCAAAGTGCGCAAGCTGCTGCCGTTGATCGGAACACCGTCCGATTCCCACCCTGGCGGCCGTTCCGCCATGACGTGCCGTTTCCGGTGTGGTGACGCCTGCTTCCACGAGGTGCCCAACACCAGTGCCAACGCATACGTCGGTGATGTCATCGCCGGCGCGCTCAGCCGCCGCTCGATGATGCGGGCCGCCGCCGTGGTCACCGTCGCCGCGGCGGGCGCCGGCGCGGTCACCGTCGGGGGCGCCGGGCAGGCGCAGGCGGCGCCCGCGGCCGGGAAGGGGCATGGGCACCAGGAGAAACCGAAGGGGGCGCGGGGGCTGCGGTTCACGCCCGTGGCGCCCAACCTGGAGGACGCGGTCGTCGTACCGGACGGGTACCGGCAGAACGTCGTGATCCGCTGGGGCGAGCCCATCCTGCGCGGCGCGCCCGCCTTCGACCCGGACAACCAGACCGCGAAGGCCCAGGCCGGCCAGTTCGGGTACAACAACGACTTCCTCGCGCTGCTGCCGCTGGACGGGGAGCGGGGCCGGCAGCTGCTCGTGGCCAACCACGAGTACACCGACGAGGTGCTCATGTTCCGCGGCTACGACGCGGAAAACCCGACCCGGGACCAGGTCGAGGTCGCGTGGGCGGCGCACGGGCTGTCCGCCGTCGTGATGGAGGAGGACCGGCGGACCGGTGCGCTGACGCCCGTCCCCCGGCACCGGCTCAACCGCCGGGTCACCGCCACCACCGAGTTCCGGCTGACCGGCCCGGCCGCCGGGTCGGACCTGGTCAGGACCTCCGTCGACCGGACCGGCAAGAAGGTCCTCGGCACCCTCAACAACTGCTCCGGCGGCACCACCCCGTGGGGCACCACGCTGCACGGCGAGGAGAACTTCAACCAGTACTTCGCCAACAGCAGCCGGACCACCGACACCCGGTACGGCATCGGCACCGGCGCCACCGAGCGCAAGTGGGAGCGGTTCGACAAGCGGTTCGACGTCGCCCAGGAGCCCAACGAGGTGCACCGCTTCGGCTACGTCGTCGAGTTCGACCCGTACGACCCGGAGTCCACCCCGCGCAAGCACACGCTGCTCGGGCGGTTCAAGCACGAGGCGGCCACCGTGCGGCTGACCTCGGACGGCCGGCCCGTCGTCTACACCGGCGACGACGAGCGGTTCGACTACTTCTACAAGTTCGTCGGCAGCAAGCGGATGAAGAAGGGCTCGTCGCGGGCGGTGCGCGAGCACAACCTGTCGCTGCTCGACGAGGGGACGCTGTACGTCGCCAAGCTGACCGGGGACTCCCCGGCGATCGAGATCGACGGGACGGGGACGCTGCCGAGCGACGGCGAGTTCGACGGCAGCGGTGTCTGGATTCCGCTGGTCACCGCCGGCGAGGACGGTGCCGTCTCGCACGTCGAGGGGATGAGCGCCGAGGAGGTGTGCGTCTTCACCCGGCTCGCCGGTGACAAGGCCGGCGCCACCAAGATGGACCGGCCCGAGGACATCGAGCCGTCGCCGAAGACCGGCAAGGTGTACGTCGCCCTCACCAACAACACCAACCGGGGCGTCGGCTCCAACGCCAAGGCGGACGAGGCCAACCCGCGCAACGCCAACAAGCACGGGCACATCCTGGAGCTGACCGAGCACCGGAGCCGCGCGGACAGCCTGAAGTTCGGCTGGTCGCTGTTCCTGGTGGCCGGTGACCCGGAGGACTCCTCGACGTACTTCGCGGGCTTCCCCAAGGAGTCGGTCAGCCCGATCTCCTGCCCGGACAACGTGGCCTTCGACGACCACGGCAACCTGTGGATCTCCACCGACGGCAACGCGCTCGGCACCCACGACGGCCTGTTCGGCGTCGCGACGGCCGGGGAGCGGCGCGGTGAGCTGAAGCAGTTCCTGACCGTGCCGACCGGGGCCGAGACCTGCGGTCCGCTGGTGCAGGACCGGCGGGTCCTGGTCGCCGTGCAGCACCCGGGCGAGATCACCGGCGCCACGGTGGACAACCCGGCCAGCACCTGGCCGGACGGGCCCGGCAAGATCGTCCGTCCGGCGGTCGTGGCGGTGTGGCGCGCGGACGGCGCCGACATCGGCGTTTGATTCCAAGCGCGTGGCCAAGCGTGTAGTCAAGCGCGTAGCCAAACGCGTAGCCAAGCGCGCAGGGTCCTCGCTCTGCGCCGGGTCAGCCGGCCCGGTGCAGGGTGAGGTCGGCGAGCAGGGCCCGGTGGTCGGTGCCGGACAGGTCGAGGAAGCGGGCCTCGCGCGAGGTGAAGTCCTCCGAGACCAGCACGTGGTCGATCTGCACGCCGAAGGTGGGCGTGGTCCGCGACGGCCAGCTCGGGGTGCGGCCGGAGCCGGCCAGCCGGGCCGCGTCGCGCAGTCCGGTGTCGAGCAGCGGGCGGAACGCGGCGTGGTCCTGGGAGGCGTTGAAGTCGCCGGCCAGGACGGTGGGGGTCTTGTCGTCCTGGGCGACGGCGTCGTGCAGCGCGGCCAGTTCCTTGCGCCACAGGCCCACCTGGCCGGGCACCGGGGGCATGGGGTGGGCGAGCTGGAGCCGTACGTCGACGCCCTTGACCTCGGCGACGGCGCCGGGCATGCCCATCGTGCCCTTGACGCCCTTCGCGGCGCGCAGCGGGAAGCGGCTGAGGATGACGGAGCCCTCCGAGCCGCCGCCCTCGACGGCCTGCCGGTTCGGGTAGGTCTTGGCCAGGTCCCGGCGGAGGATCTTCTCGCAGCTCTGCTCGCACTCCTGGACGAAGACCAGGTCCGGTTCCTCCCGGCGGACGGCGTCGACCAGGGCGTCGGTGCCCTGTCCGAACTCGACGTTCGCGGTCAGGACGCGCAGTTCGGCGTAGGCCGGGCCGACGGGGTCGCCGGTGCGGCCGTAGGGCTGGAGGAACCAGGCCAGCAGGCCGAGCAGGACCACGCCCCACAGCGCGCCGAACCACCAGTGGGTGTAGACGGAGATCAGCAGGGCCACGCCGAGGGGTATGAGCAGCCAGGGCAGGAAGGCCAGGAGCTGCGGTACCGGGGTGATGGCGTCGGTGTCGGCGGTCCGGCAGCCGAGCACCACGCTGAGGCCGGCGAACAGCAGGAACGCGCTGGTCAGGGCTATGCGTCGGCCGGTGCGTCTGCGGCGTACGTGCCGGGGGACCGCCCATGCGGCGGCCCTGGTGTCCAAGTTCACGTCCCGGCCTTCCGCTCGGTCCTTCCTCGAATCCTTCAAATCCCTCATCAAAGACGGGGAGAAGGGTCGGAAAGTTCCCCCTGCGTTCCGGGAGGGGAAACGGTGGGTGAGCGGTCGTGGTTCCGGTGGTGGTTTGGGGCGCGGTTTCGGTCGTGGTTCCGGTGGTGGTTTCGGCGGTTGAGGAAGTGGCCGGTCAGCCAGGAGGCCAGGGCGACGGTCAGGCCGAGGGCGACCAGTAGCCAGGCGGCGGTGCGCAGGGTGGCGGTGAGCGCGTCGTAGACCGCTCCGGCGGCCGGGCCGTGCACCGCGCCCGGCAGTTCGGCCAGGGTGAGGCGGCGGCCGACGGCGACGGCCAGGCCGAGCAGCGCGCCGCCCAGGGCGGTGCCGAGGCCGGCGGCGGTGACGGCGTGGCGGCGGCGGGCGGCGACCGCGATGCCGGTGACGGCGCAGGCGACGGCGGCCAGCGGGAGCCAGAAGGCGGCGACGTCCAGCGCGTGGTAGCCCTTGCGCAGCCGGTCGGTCTCGGCGGCACCGAGCACGGTGACGGCGGTGTGCCGTACGGGGATGCGGTGCGCGAACGGTACGTGGTCGTGGGCGAGCTGGTGCTTGACGCGGGCGGTGACGGGGGCCAGGTCGACGGTGACGGGGCGGCCGGCGCCGGCCGGGCGGGGCTCGCGCAGGGCGCGGACGAGGGCGGCGTGAACGGTGTGGTTGGCGGTGTCCCAGCCGGCCCGGAACGCCTTCGTGCGGGTGAAGGAGCGGGCGGCGTCGTGCACGAAGACGCGGGTGGTGCGGGGGGTGGGGCCGGGGTTCAGCTGGGTGAACACGCTGTCCCGGACGGTGGCCGCGACGGCGTCCCGGACGCGGGGGTCGGTGGCGAGGGGGGCCATGGCGTCGACGTACCGGCCGGTGTCGGAGAGGGCGTGGGCGGCCCAGGCGGCGAGGGCTCCGCAGGGGGTGAGGAGGCAGGCGAGGGTGAGGAGGGTGGCGGAGAGGGTGTGGCGGAGGCGGATACGGGGGTGGGGGTGGATACGGGGGTGGGGGTGGATACGGGGGCGGGGGTGTGGGGGCACGGGTCCAGGCAAGTCCGTCGGGGGGTGGGTGGCGAGTGACGTGACTGCATGTGGGGGGTGGGGTTGCGCTGGATGGGTGGGGTGGGGCGGCGGTGGCCGGTGGTGCTGGGGGTCAGGGCAGGCGGCGGCCCGGGCCGTCCTCGTGGGTGTAGTAGCGGTAGAACAGGGTCAGGAAGACGCCTGCCGCCACCGCTACCGAGATGCCCGCGGACTGGAGCACGCTGCGGCCGGACTGGTTGATCAGGAAGCCCACCGCGCAGCCGGTGAACACCGCCCACAGCAGCGCGTGCTGCTCGCGCCGCAGCCGTGCGGCGACCGCGCGGACGACGGCGTACAGCACCACGAAGACCAGCACGGTCAGCCAGCCGAACAGCAGGTTCCAGCCGGTGATCTCGGTGCCGTGGCGCCGGTTGGCCGCGGCCCACCAGCCGTAAATCAGCCCCAGCAGGACCGGCAGCGCCCACTTCGCCACCAGGTGGGTCCGGGGACCGAAGACGTCGGGAGCCGATGTCGATGTCGATGTCGATGCCGATGCCGATGCCGATGCCGGTGCCTGGGCCGTGCGGCCCGGCCTGGTCGTCGTACCGCCGGTCGCGGTTTCCGCGTGCGCCATGCGGGCGCTCCTCTCTCTGCTGGCCCCCGACTGCCTGCTGGCCCCCGACTACCAGGTCACACCCGGTGCCGCGGCCGGGCAACTCAGGATGCGGGTGCTGTCGGCGCGTGTTTCGCTGGGCGGGTGAGGGGTCGCGTCCTGCTGAGGCTGCACGGCGGCCGGCCGGGGCGGCTGGGCCGGCCGTCCGGCGACCCGGGCGCCGTGCGCCGGCACCAGATGCTGCGGGTCGGCGGCCGCAGTGTCGGCTGGGTGCCGCCGCTGCTGCTGCTGATCGCCGTCGCGGTGGCGGACGCCAACACCGGTGGACAGTTCCGGATGATCTCGTGGATCGTGCTGGTTCCCGGGATCGCCGCCGCCCTCTGCGGAGTGTGGGGCACCGCCGTCTACGCGGTGCTCGCGGTCGTCACGTACTACACCGTCGACAGCGCCTGGCCGCACCAGTACCAGAGCGGGCTGCCCGACTTCATCCTGGTCGCGGTGGGCGGGCTGCTCGCCACCCTGGCCTGCGCGGTGCGGATGCGCGGGGAGCGGCGGATGCTGCACATCCGGGACGTCGCCGACACCACCCGCCGGGTGGTGCTGCGCCCGCTGCCACCGGGCTGGGGCGGCCTCGACCACGCCGCCGTCTACCTCGCCGCCGACACCGAGGCCCGGGTCGGCGGCGACTTCTACGACATCCAGCCCGGCCCGCACGGCACCCGCGTCCTGATCGGCGACGTCCAGGGCAAGGGGCTGGGCGCGGTGGAGACGGCGGCGGCGCTGCTCGGCGCGTTCCGCGAGGCCGGCTACCACGAACCGGACCTGGCGACGGTCGCCGCCCGACTGGAGGCGCGGATGATGCGGCACCGGTGCCACACCGCGGCGCTGGGCCGGGCCGACGGCGACCGGTTCGCCACCGCCGTCCTGGTCGGCTTCCCGCCGGACGCCCCCGGTGCCGTCGACACCGTCGTCTTCGGCCACGAACCGCCGCTCGCGGTCGGCCCGCACGGCGTACGGGAACTGCCCGTCAGCGGCGGGCTGCCGATCGGGCTGGCCGAACTCGGCTCGGCACCGCCGCCGGTGTGCCGGCTGCCGCTCGCCGCCGACGAGACACTGCTGCTGGTCACCGACGGGGTGACGGAGGCCCGGGACCGCGAGGGCTGCTTCTACGGGCACGCCGAGGAGGTCGCCCGGGTCGTCGCCATCGACGCCCGGGTCGCCGCGCCGCGCCGGCTGGTGCGGCTGGTGCGGGACGGCACGCTGCGGCACTGCGGGGGGCGGCTGGGCGACGACACGACGGTGTTCGCCGTCCGGCGCCGCGGCGACGGGGCCCAGCCGGAACAGCCGAAGCGGTGGCCCTGACACCGGCCCCGACACCGGTCCCGAGACCGGTCCCGAGACCGGTCCCGACGCCGGTCCCGACGCCGGTCCCGACGCCGGCCCCGACACCGGTCCCGAGACCGGTCCCGAGACCGGTCCCGACGCCGGCCCCGACGCCGGTCCCGACGCCGGTCCCGGGACCGGCCCCGACGCCGGTCCCGACACCGGCCCCGACGCCGGTCCCGACGCCGGTCCCGAGACCGGTCCTTACAACGTCCCCTCTCCCGTCCATACTTTTCGCCGGGTGCCCCCCTTCGCAGCCGCAGCGGTTACGGTGCTGGCGTACGTGATCGACAGGGGGAGGGGACATGCCCGGAACCGTGCTGCTGCTGGCGGCGTCGCCCGTGGGCAAGGGACGCCTGGTGGACGCCGCCTCGGTGCTCCCGGTCCTCGCGGCCGTGCCGCCCCCGGTGCTGTCCGGGTCGGACACCGCCAACGTCATCGAACTGGCCGACCCGCTCGACCCGCAGGCCGTGCTGACCCGGCTGCGGGCCGCCGCGGCGGCGCCCGGCCCGCTGACCGTCTACGTCACCGGACAGCTCCAGACCGACCGCCGCCAGCACCTCCCGCACCTGGCCCTGGCCCGCACCACCCCGGCCACCGTCCGCTACACCGCCCTGCCCTGGCACTGGATCAAGGAGGAGCTGCGGCTGCGCCCGACCGGCGCGACGACGCTCGTCCTCGACCTGCACGCCGACCAGGAGACCTGGGAGTGGCTCCAGCGGCACCCGCTGGACTGCGGGCGCAACAACGCCGTCTACGGCCGTGTCGCGCCGCCGCCGGCCCGGCGCGGGGTGGCGGTCCCGGCGTACATGCGCGGGGTCGCGACGATCCTGCGCAGCGGGCACCGGCCGCCGCTGGAGCAGCTGCACCAGCAGGCGCTGGCCCGCACCGCCGCCGAGCACGGCGGCGGCCGGCTCGCCGACCTGGTGCTGACCGTGCCGGGCCCGGCGGCCGGTGATCCGCACGCCGCCGTCACCGCGGCGGTGCAGGCCGGGCGGCACGCCGACGCGGACGCGCTCGCCGCGTCCCACGAGCGGACCGCCGCCTTCACGCACGGGCCCGCCTCCGAGGACGCGCTGCACTGGACGGAGGTCCGGGCCGACCTGGCGATGTTCGCCGGGGACCCGGTGCGCAGTTGCCGGGGCTGGCTGGAGGTGGCGCGGATGCGGCTCAACTCCGGGCAGGCGGCGGACGCGCCCGCCGTCGAGGCGGCCGTGGACCGGGCCCACCACCAGTGGGGACGGATCCGCGACCCGGGGCGGGCCCGGGAACTGGGCCAGGTGCTCGCCGAGCTGCGGGGCCGGGTGCCCGGCCGGCGCGCGGGCGCCCTGGACCACGTACGCAAGCAGCTGGACCAGTTGCAGACCCAGGGCTGATCCCCGCACCGGTCCGGCCCGCACCGGTCCGCCCCGCACCGGTCCGCCCCGGTCCGGCCCGCCCCGGTCCGGATCTGCCGACCCCTCCCCTCCGCGCAACCCCGCTGTCATGATGGTGAGTTATGGCTGAGGGGGACGAAGTGGCCACACAGGACATCCGGGTACGGCTGGACGGCACCGCGACCGAGAGCGACATCGGTGCGCTGCGCAGATGGCTGGAGCGGGAGAAGCCGCTGGACGAGTTGGTCCGGGCCGGGCGGCTGCAGATCCACGAGCGCAGCCGCACCGACGAGTCCGGCGCCCCGATGGGCGTCGGGATGGAGATCGTCGTGGCGGTCACCTCGGGGGCCGCCTCGGTGCTGTTCCGGGAGCTGCTGGACCAGGTCAAGTCGGCCGTGGAGGCGTGGCGGACCAACCGGCGCGCGGTGGAGGACGGTGAACCGCCCGAGGGGCGCGTCGATCCGGTGAACGCCGACGACAGGTAGGCCGGTGGCCGGTTTCGACCCGCGCGGGCAGGTGAACCGGGCGCTGCTGGTCGGGGTGTCCGAGTACGACTACACCCAGCCGCCGCACGGGGTGCCCGGCGATCTGCCCGCGGTCAAGCACAACCTCAACCGGCTGCGGGAGGCGCTGCTGCGCGGCCGGGTCTTCGGGGACCGGGAGGTGACCCTGTCCCGGTCGCCGACCCTGGACGACTTCAACCGGTCGCTGCGGATCGCCGCCGAGGAGGCCGAGGGCGTCCTGCTGCTGTACTTCGCCGGGCACGGGGCGATCCCCAGCGCGGGCGACGAGCTGTTCCTCCAGATGCGCAACGCCAGTGTGGTGGCGGGCGGGCACGCGGTGTTCCCGGGCGGGGAGATGTTCACCACCGTGCTGACGGTGCTGGCCGCCAGTCCGGCGCGGCGGATCGTGATCGTCCTTGACTGCTGTTTCGCCGGGAACGCGGCCTGGCTGTGGGAGACGTTCCGGGACAAGCGGCGGGTGCTGCTGCTGATGAGCGTGCAGGCCAACCACCGGACCGACGCGGGCGATCCGGGCACGCCGACGCCGTTCACCGCCGAACTGCTGCGGCTGCTGGAGGAGAAGGGCGGCGCGGAGCTGTGGTTCGGGTCCTTCGCGCCGGCGCTGCGGGAGCGCATGGCGGCGGGCGGCTTCCGTACGGTGCGGGGCGAGCGCTGGGAGCCGCAGAGCCGGGCCGAGCCGGGGGAGGACATACTGCTGCGGGCGTCACCGGGCGGGCGGTTCAGCGACGGGGACGGCGGGGGCGGCGGGGGCGGCGGGGAGAACGGGGACGGCGGGGGCGACGGGGAGAACGGGGAGAACGGGGACGGCGGGGAGAACGGGGGTGACGGGGGCTCAGGCGGAGGAGGTTGCCCGCACTCGCCGCCGCACTCGCCGCCGCACTCGGCCCCGCACTCGCCGTCGCACCCGTCCCCGCGCTCGGCCCCGCACCCGGCCCCGCACTCGTCCCCGCGCACTCCCCGCCGCCGGTCTTTCGTCACCCGGCTGCCGGCCGCCGCAGCAGCCGCCGCAGCAGCCACCGTCGTAGCCACCATCTCAGCCGCCGTATCAGCCACCGCGGCAGCCACCGTCGCGGCGGCCGGCGCCCTGGCCGGGGCGGTGGCCGCCGCGGTGGCCGGGCTGTACCGGCGGACGCCGGCCGGGCTGCTGATCGGGCTGTCGCTGCTCGCCCTCGCCGCCGCCGGCCTGGGCACCTACCGGGCCCTCGCCCCGACCGGCGCGGGCGCCGCCTGTGTGCCGCCCCCGGAGCTGCGGGTGCTGGCCGATCCCGATCTGGAGCCGACCGTGCGGGCCGCCGCCGACGCGTACCTCACCTCGGCGGAGAACACCACGGACGACGGCTGCCGGCGCGCCGGTCTCACCGTCTACAGCGCGGGCACCGCCGACGCGGTCACCGCGCTGCGCAGCCAGACCGCTGCCTGGCACGAACCCGGCGACGACCCCAACCCGCAGCGCGACGTCGGCCCGCAGCCGGACGTGTGGATACCCGGCTCCCCCGCCGACGTCGCCCGGGTCGCCGCCGGTCAGGACACCGACGCGGTGGCCGCGCTGACGGCGGACCAGCAGCCGTTCGCCTACTCCCCCGTGGTGCTCGCCGTCCCCCAGGAACTCGCCGCCGAGTCGCAGGACGCCCGGGTCTCCGTCGCGCTCAACCGGATGATCGACGCGCTGCGCGAGCGCCGCGCGGACGCCGAAGTACGCCGCCCCGACCCGGAGTTCGCCGACACCGGGCTGCTCGCCACCATCGGCCTGTACGGCACCCACTCCGGCACCGGCCCCCGGGACGCGGCCGGTGCCGAACGCCGGGTCGCCCAAACGGGCCCGCCCGCCCCGACCGCCGCCGAGCTGATGTGCGCGCTGCCCGACGACGACGCCGTGGACGACCGCACCGCCGCCCTGGTCCCCGAGTTCCTGATGAGGAGCGGCGTCGCCTGCGACAGCGCGCGGCGGACCCCGCGGATGGCCCAGTACCCGGGCGACGTACCCGGTCTGGAGCCGGTCTTCGTCCGGGTCCGCTGGCAGGGCGCCGACCGGGACCGGGCGGAGCGGGACGCCGCCGCCGACGGTTTCCGGCGTTGGCTCACCGGGTCGGGCGGGCGGGCGGTGTTCGGGGCGGCCGGGTTCCGGTCGGCGGACGGGGAGCGGGCGCTGCTGGACGAGGCCGGCCGGGCCCCCGGGGTGCTGGCGGCGCCCGCCCCGCTGATCGAACCGGCCGGACGGGACGCGATGGAGGCGGCGCTGACGGGCTACCGGGACGTCAACGGGCCCGGACGGGTGCTGTTCCTGCTCGACAGCTCCCGTTCGATGAGCGACGTGTGGGACGGGCCGAGCGGCGGCCCGGGGCTGATCGCGGGTTCGCTGGACGGCCTCGGGGCGCGCGACGAGTACGGGGTGTGGGCGGTGTACGGCTCGGGCGACGACCCGTACGACACGCTGCTGCCGACCGGGCGGCACAGCCGGCGGGACGCCGAACGGACGCTGGCCCGGTCCGCGCTGACCCGGGCCGCCGACGCCGACCCGTACCGGGCGCTGCTCGCCGCCCTGGACGACATGGCGCGGCGGGCCGCCGAGCGGGCCCGGCCCGGCCTGATCGTGTACGTCACCGACGACGAGGACGTGGGCCGGCTCGCCGGCGCCCGGCTGGACGCCGTGCTGGACGCGGCTCGGGCGGCCGAGGTGCCGGTGACGATGGTGTCGCTGGCGGGCGGCGGCTGCGACCCGGGCCGGCCGGACGCCCGGATCGCCGAGGCGAGCGGCGGCCGCTGCCTGGACGCCGCCGACGACCCGGGCGTCGCGCTGCACGACGAGGTGGCCCGCACCGGCACGGGGGAGGAGGAGTGATGCGCCGCGCTCTGGGGATGCTGCTGGCCGCCGCGCTGTGCGCGACCGCCGCCTGTACGGGCGGCGGCGGTGGCGACGGCGACGGCACCGGGCCCGCGCCCTCCGGCGATGTGCCCGGCTCCATCGTGGTGGCCAGCGGGCGGGACGTCACCGGGCAGAACGGGGTCCGCCGGCGGCTGATCGACGCCTGGAACGAGCGGCAGGAGAAGGCGGGGCAGGAGTACCGGGCCCGCCTGGTCGAACTCCCCGGCAGCGCGGACGAGCAGCGCGGCCAGCTGCTCGGCGCCCTCCAGTCCGGCAGCGCCGACTACGACGTGGTCAACCTGGACGTGACCTGGGTGCCGGAGTTCGCCGCCGCCGGCCTGGTCCGCCCGCTGCCGAACACCCTGGTCGGCGCCGACGTCATCGACTCGGTGGCCGGCACCGCCCGCTGGGCCGGCCAGGTCTACGCGGTGCCGTTCAACAGCGACGTCGGCCTCCTCTACTACCGGCGCGACCATCTCGTGCAGGCGGATCTGGAGCGGACCGAGCTGGACGGGGTGACCGACTGGCGGCGGCTGGAGGACCTCGTCGACGTCCTGGACGAGGGGGACATCCCGGGCTACGAGAAGGGCTGGACGACCCAGCTCGCCGCCTACGAGGGGCGGACCGTCAACGCGGTGGAGGCGTTCGCGTCCACCGCCCCGGACCTCGCGCTCACCGACGACGCGGGCCACTACACGGGGACCGTGGACCAACTGACCCGGGGCATCGCCGAGTTGCGCCGCCGCACCGACACCCCGTACACCCTCGCGGACGCCACGCAGTCCGACGAGGCGGCCTCGCTCGCCGACTTCACGGACGGCCGGACCACCTTCCTGCGGCACTGGCCGTGGGTGTACCGCACCCTGCACCAGAGCTTCACCGCCGGGCAGTTGGGGGTGACGGCGCTGCCGGGGCGGGCGGTGCTCGGCGGCCAGAACCTGGCGGTGACGGCCACCTCGCGACGGGCCGAGAAGGCGACCGAGCTGATCGAGTTCCTCACCGGGAAGGAGAGCGAACGCTGTTTGCTCGACGCGGGGTTCGCGGCGACCCGGGTCTCGGCGTACGAGGACGACAGGGTGCGGTGTCCGGTGGCCGCGGCGGGGACGCCGTCGGCCGCGCCGAGCGGGGAGCGGCCGGACCGGATGCCCCGGGACGCCGCCGACCGGCCCGCCTACGCCCGCCCGGTGCTGCTGCCCGCGCTGCGGCGGGCGGTGCACCGGCCGCGGACCCCGCTGTACGGGGCGTTCACCCAGACCCTCACCGCCCAGCTCGGGCCGCTCTTCGGCGCCGATCCGCCGGACGACGCGGAACTGGCCGAGCGGCTGGACGCGGCGCTGCGGCGGGCGCTGCCGGACCCGGACGACCGTTAGGGCCTGTCGTCCGGATCAGGTCCTAGCCGTTCGGTCCGCTGAGATGGTGTACGGCCGGGCGGGCCGGGGCCGGCGGTTCCCCGGCCGACGGCGCCGGGCCCGCGTTCGCGGCCAGCAGCAGACAGGCGGTGGCGGCGACGGCGGCGGCGACGGCCCGGACATAGCGCTCGGCGGTGCGTGGGCGTTCGAGCACGGCGACCTCGCAACAACGGGCGGGACGGGCGGGACGGGGGGTACGGGGGGTACGGGGGGTACAGGGGGTACAGGGGGTACGGGAGTCACTTACAGCGATCTGTTAAACACGCTTAACTCTCGGTTTAACCTAGGGCCGGTGATGCCGAACGGCAAGAGGCACAGGGGGAGTTCGCAGTGGGAGACCGGGACGATCCGGCGGTCATCGGCCGCCGGGTGCAGCGGCTGCGGGTCGACCGCGGCCTGACCCAGAGACAGCTGGCCGAACCGGCCTA
Organism: Streptomyces sp. JW3; assembly: GCF_052216785.1. NCBI lineage: Bacteria > Bacillati > Actinomycetota > Actinomycetes > Kitasatosporales > Streptomycetaceae > Streptomyces > Streptomyces sp. JW3. The sequence continues at coordinate 35,032 of NZ_JBQOUX010000051.1, forward strand.
CACCCCCGCCTACGTCTCCACCCTGGAGGCCGGCCGGGTCCGCCCCTCCGACGAGGCGCTCCGGCACATCGCCGGCCGGCTCGGCGTCGCCTTCGAGGAACTGCTGACCGGCCGCCCGCCGCACCTCGCCACCGACCTGCGGCTGCGGCTGACCGGCGCCCAGCGCACCCTGGCCACCGGCGCCACCGAGGCGGCGGCCGAGAGCTACGCCGAACTGCTCACCGAGGCGGTCACGCAGGCGCTGCCCGAGGTGGAGGCCGCCGCCCTGCTCGGGCTCGGCGAGTGCGCGGTCGAGCAGGGCGAGCTGACCCGCGGCCGGGAGTACTTCGAGCGGGCCGAACGCTGCCTGGCCGACGCCGGCGCCCCGCTGCCCGCCCGGGTCCCCGCGGTGCGTGGCCGGGCGCTGGCCCACTACCTCGCCGGTGAGCTGCGCTACGCCGTCTACCTCCTGGAATCCACCCTCGACGAACTCAACCGCTCCGGCCTGCACGACCCCGACGCGCTGCTCCTGCTCTACGCCAGCGCCATCGGCCCGTACATGGACATGGGCGCGCACGCCCGCGCCGCCCAGGCCGCCGAGCTGGCCCTCGCGCTGGCCCCGCAGGCCGGCGACCCGGCGCTGGTGGCCCGGATGCACCGGTCGGTGGCCCGCACCCTGGTCGCCGAGGGCCGGCTCGCCGAGGCCGACGCCTCCCTGGCGAAGGCCGCCGAGCTGTACCGCACCCTCCAGCTCCGCACCGAGCTGGCCAACTGCCACTGGATGCGCGGCTACGTCTACGCGCAGGACGGCCGGCTCGCGGAGGCCGAGGCCGAGCTGCGGCAGGCGCTGGACATGCTGTCGGCCAAGCGGGCCGCCCTCTACACCAGCCAGGCCGCCGTCGAACTGGCCGACGTACTGCGCCGGCGCGGCAAGTCCGAGGAGGCCGCGGCGCTGCTGCGGGCGGTCACCGACGACCTCACCTCCGAGCGCGGCGCGGTGCACGCGGCCGGCGCGCACCGGCTGCTCGGCATCATCGCCGAGGACGCCCGGGACACCGAGGCCGCCGAGGAGCACTACGTCCGCGCGCTCAGCCTGCTGGAGCGGGCCGGCGCCGCCGGGGACCTGGCCGACCTGTGCCGGCTCCTGGGCGACCTGCTGCGCCGCACCGGCCGGGTGGAGGCGGCGCTGGACGCGTACCGCACCGGCCTCGGCCGCCGCACCGCCCCCGGCACGACCACCCTGGGCCCGGCGCCCGCACAGCCTCCTCTGTGAGAAGTGCGGGGCGGCGCACAGGCCACCCGGTTAGGTTGCGTCGAATGGAGGACCGGTACCCGGAGCGGCGCACGGCGGGCGACGCCGTGCACCCGGAGCGGCGCACGGCGGGCGACGCCGTGCACCCGGAGCGGCGCACGGCGGGCGACGCCGTGCGCCTCGTGCTGCGCGCGCTGCTGTACGCCGTCGTCGGCGGGGCGGCGCTGCTCGCGGTCGCCACCGTGGTCTCGGTGCTCGGCCCGGTCGTCGCCCTGGATCTGTACACCCCGGCGGTGGCGGCCTGGTGGACGGTGTTCACCGCGGTCGTGGTCCAGGGCGTGCCGTTCCTGCTGCTCGGCACGGTGGTGTCGGCGGCGATCGGCGCGTTCGTGCCGGACCGGGTCTTCAGCCGGCTGCTGCCCCGCAACCCGGCGCTCGCGGTGCCGGTGGCGGGCGCGGCGGGGGTGGTGCTGCCGGGCTGCGAGTGCGCGTCGGTGCCGGTGGCCGGGTCGCTGATGCGGCGCGGCGTCGCCCCCGCCGCCGCCCTCGCCTTCCTCCTGTCCGCGCCCGCGATCAACCCGGTCGTGCTGGTGGCGACCTCGATCGCGTTCCCCGGGCAGCCGTCGATGGTGCTGGCCCGGCTGCTCGCCTCGCTGGCGGCGGCGGTGCTGATGGGCTGGCTGTGGGCGCGCTTCGGCAAGGACGAGTGGCTGCGGCTGCCGAAGCGGCCGGCCGGGCCCGGAACGTCGTACGGCATCGGCGGTTTCCTGTCCGGTCTGCGGCACGACTTCCTGCACGCGGGCGGTTTCCTGGTGCTGGGTGCCGGGGCGGCGGCCACCTTCAACATCGCGGTGCCCCGGGCCGTCCTCGACGTCTTCACCGGCTCGGCCTGGCTGTCCGTCCTGCTGCTCGCCGTGCTCGCGGTGGTGCTGTGCGTGTGCAGTGAGGCGGACGCGTTCGTGGCGGCGTCGCTGACCGGGTTCTCGCCGACCGCCCGGCTGGCGTTCATGGTGGTCGGCCCGATGGTGGACCTGAAGCTGATCGCGCTTCAGACCGGCACGTTCGGGCGGGCGTTCGCGGTGCGGTTCGCGTCGGTGACGTGGGTGGTGGCGCTGCTGTGCAGCGTGCTGGTGGGGTGGTGGCTGCTGTGAGGCGCTACGGACCGGCCGTCCTGCTGCTGCTGACCGGCGCGGCGGTACTACGAATCTCGCTCTTCTCCCAGCTGTACCTGCGGTATGTGCAGGCGGGGCTGCGGCCGTACCTGATCGTGTCGGGGGCGGTGCTGGTCCTGCTGGCGGCGGCGTCGGCCTTCGCCGGGCGTCCGGGGGCGGCTGAGCACGAGGATCACAGCGATCACAGCGGCGACCATGGTGACCACGGCGACCATGGTGACCACGGACACAGCCACGGCGCGGCCGGCCCCCGCGTAGCCTGGCTCCTCACTCTCCCCGCCCTGGCGCTGCTCCTGTTCCCGCCGCCCGCCCTCGGTACGTACAGCGCCGAACGCGAGGCCGCCCAGCGTGCCGCCCAGGGCGTCGGGACCTTCCCCGCGCTGCCGTCCGGGGACCCGGTGACCCTGACCCTCGCGGAGTTCTCCTCCCGCGCGATCTACGACAGCGAACGCTCCCTGAAGGGCCGTACCGTCCGGCTGACCGGCTTCGTCACCCGCGCCGACGACGGCACCTGGTACGTCACCCGGCTGCTGGTCACCTGCTGTGCCGCCGACGCCACGACCAGCAAGGTCGAGGTCCGCGGCGGCGCGGCGGCGGACGTCCCGGACACCGGCGCCTGGGTCACCGTCACGGGCAGCTGGCAGCCCGAGGGGAAGCTCGGCACGGACGCGGCGTGGCCGCCGGTCGTGGCCGCCGAGCGGGTGCGGCGGGTGGCGCAGCCGGCCAATCCGTACGAGCGGCCCTGACCGCCGGCGGCCGGCGACCGGCACGGGGCCTGCCCAGCCGCTTGCCCATGACGGTTTCGCCTGGTCGGACACGGGTAGTCGGGGGTGCCGAGGTGGCCTTCCGCGTGTGTGAAGGAGGCGGTGGGCGTGTCGCCCAGCGACGATTCCCGGGGGCCCGCCGACGGGCCGGAGCGGCACCCGGGGTCCGACGCGGGCCGGGTCGCCGACCTGATCGCGGAGAGCGTCGGCGACGCCCCGCCGGACGAGGTGCCGGCCCGGCTGTGCGAGGTCGTGGTCCGGCTGCTGCCGCTGTCCGGCGCCAGCGCGTCGCTGCGCAGCGACGGCGTGCCGATGCGGCTGTGCGCCAGCGGCGAGCGGGCCGGCCGGCTGGCGGAGATCCAGGCCACCCTGGGCGACGGGCCCTGCGTCGACGCGGCCCAGACCGGCGCCCCGGTGCTGGCCCGCGATCTGACCACCGGCCCGGACGCGGACCGCTGGCCCGTCTTCGCCCAGCAGGCGGCGGCGGCCGGGGTGCGCGCGGTGTACGCGCTGCCGCTGGGCAGCGACGCGGTGTGCGTCGGCACCCTCGACCTCTACCGGGATTCGCCGGGTGGGCTCAGCGGCGAGGAACTGCGTACGGCGCGGCTGGTGGCCGGCGTCATGACGATGGCCCTGGCGGCGCTGCCGCACCGGCCGGACGACGACCGGCCGGACGCCCGGTCCTGGCTGAACGGCCTGGCCACCGGCCACGACCAGATCCATCAGGCGATCGGCATGATCATGGCCCAGCTCGGCGTCGGCTCCGACGAGGCCCTGGCCCGCCTGCGCGGCGACGCCTTCGCCCGGAGCCGTACGGTCCAGGAGGCGGCCCAGGACGTGATCACCCACCGGCAGCGCCTGAGCCCGGACGACTGAGTCCGCCCTGCCCCTGACCGACGCCGGGACCAGCGGCGGGAACGGGCTCGAAGGGCCGCCCACTCCGGCCGGGCCGGGCAGGTGGTGGGGACGGTCGCACCCTCCGACGCCACCACCCCGCCCGACTTCCCACCAGCGTGCGGGGACCGTCCGGGTGAGGCGGACCCCCGCGTAGGGTCGGGCCCCGGAAGACAGCCCGAGAGCCCGCCCGCCGAAGGAGCCCGCACCGTGTCCACCGACCAGCAGGAGCAGCAGCCCGTACCGGTGATCATCGACTGCGACACCGGCGTCGACGACGCCCTGGCCCTGCTGCTGGCGGTCCGCCACCCGGGGCTGGACCTGCGCGCGGTGTCCTGCGTGGCCGGGAACACGGACGTCGACGGCGTGGTACGCAACACCCTGACCGTCCTGGAACAGGCCGGTGCCCCCGGCGTCCCCGTCGCGCGCGGCGCCGAGCGCCCGCTGATCGAGGCGGTGCGCACCGCCCGGCACGTGCACGGCCACGACGGCATGGGCGACCTGGGCCTGCCGGCCCCCACCCGCACCCCCGTCGACACGGACGCCGTCACCCTGCTGCGCCGGGAGATCCTCGCCTCCCCCCGCCCGGTCACCCTGATCCCCACCGCGCCCGCCACCAACATCGCCCTGCTGCTGCGCACCCACCCCGAGGTCACCCGCAACATCGAGCGGATCGTCTTCATGGGCGGCGCGGTGGCCACCGGCAACGCGACGCCGGTCGCGGAGTTCAATGTCTGGCACGACCCGGAGGCGGCGGCGATCCTGCTCACCGCCGGGGTGCCGATCACCATGTACGGCCTGGACGTCTTCCAGCGGGTCGTGGTCCCCGGCCCGGACGTCCGCCGGCTGCGCGCGAGCCCCGACCCCGGCACCCGCCTGGCCGGCGACCTGCTCGCCCACCGCGGCCCGGTCACCGACGAGACGGACCCCGGCGGCGGCCTCGGCGACGCGGGCGCGGTCTGCGCGGTGCTCGACCCGGCGGGCCTGACCACCCGCCGCCTCCCGGTCGAGGTGGTCCTGTCCCCCGGCCCGGCCCGCGGCCAGACCCTGGTCGACCGCCGCCCCCGCCCCGGCGAGTCCGAACTCCACGAGGGCACCCGCGAACTGCCCCTGATCGACGTGGCGCTGGAGGTGGACGTGGCGCGGTACGTGGCGCTGTATCTGAGGGCGGTCGAGGGCTGAGCCTCGCCGGCGGATCGCGTCGATCTCGTGAGGACTACACTCCTTAGAAGTGTAGTCCTCACAACTCCGGAGGTGCGGGTGCCGCGCGAGACTGGTCCCAGCAAACCGTCACGTGTCTTCGACCGAAGCACCGAATGGGACGGGCTGTCCGCTTTCGTGGGACGGACTGTGCCGCACGCCATGCTCGGGGTGGTGAGCGGCCGGCGGCGGATGGGGAAGACGTATCTCCTGCGGGCGCTCGTCGAGCAGTACGACGGCTTCTACTTCGGAGCCACCGCCGGGACGGAGGCGGAGTCCCTGCGTCAGTTCGGTGCCGCCCTGGCCCGGCATGTCGGCTTCGGGGCGCCCTTCTCCTTCGCTACCTGGGACGAGGCTGTCTCCTGCCTCTTCGACCTGGCCGTTCCCGGCCGGCGCGGCACTCCGTTCCTCGTGGTCATCGACGAGTTCCCGTATCTGACGAAGGCCTCCCCGGAGCTGTCGTCCCTCATCCAGCGGGAGACGGACCGCTATCAGGTCGAGGAGAGCCGCATGCGCATGCTTCTGTGCGGGTCGGCGATGTCCGTCATGGGCGGTCTCCTGTCCAGTACGGCTCCGCTGCGCGGCCGGGCCCAGCTGGAACTCGTCGTGCGTCCGTTCGGCTACCGGTCGGCTGCCGACTTCTGGGGTGTGACGGGCAGTCCGGTGCTCGCGGCCAAGCTGCACGCCGTGGTGGGCGGCACCCCCGCCTACCGTCGGCAGTTTCTGGGCGACGACGTTCCGGCGAGCCCCGGCGACTTCGACGACTGGGTCTGCCGGACGGTTCTCTCCCCGCTCAGTCCGCTTTTCCGGGAGGCGAGGTACCTCCTCGCGGAGGAGACCGACATCCGTGATCCCGCCCTGTACCACTCGGTTCTCGCGGCGGTGGCACAGGGCAACCGCACCCGAGGGGGGATCGCCGGTTACATCGGCCGCAAGTCGGTCGACATCTCGCATCCGCTCCATGTGCTGGAAGACAGTCATCTCCTCGTACGGGAAGCGGACGTCTTCCGGTCCGGCAAGTCGCAGTACCGCATCACCGAGCCGCTGATCACCTTCTATGAGGCGGTCATGCGGCCCGCCTGGGCCCAGTTGGAGAGTGGCCAGGCGGCCGAAGTGTGGGCGCAGGCGTGCGAGCGGTTCGCGGCTCAGGTGGCGGGCCCGCATTTCGAGGCCATGTGCCGGGAGTACGTACTGGGCCCGGGGCGGGCGCTGCTCAGTTCCTCCTTCGCACAGATCGGCGGCGGTGTCGTGACGGATGCGTCGGCCCGTCGGCAGATCGAGATCGATGTCGCGGCCGTCGGTCCGGGACCGGGTGGCGCCAGGCCGTCCGTGTCGCTCCTCGGAGAAGCCAAGTGGGGAACGGTCCTGGGCGTGAGCCACCTGGAGCGCCTCAGCCGAGCCCGGGAGATTCTGGCCGACCGTGGCTTCGACACGAGCCGGTGTGCGCTGGCCTGCTTCAGTGCGGCGGGCTTCAGCGAGGCGCTGCGGGCCGAAGCCGAGCGCGGCGGTGTCCTGCTGGTGGGCCTGCGCGATCTGTACGGTCATACGAAGCCGAGGGTGGTCGCCCCCTAGCCGGTTCCCTCCAGTGGGCACCCACGGGTTCACTTTCCCGGCGATCTGGACAGACCTACTCGTGTCGCCCGTACGCACCGCGAAGGGAACCGAGTGACCGTACGTACCGCCTCCGGCACCCCCGATCTGTCGTCCCAGGACCCGAACTGGTGGCGGCAGGCCGTCATCTACCAGATCTATCCGCGCAGCTTCGCCGACGCCGACGGGGACGGGCTGGGGGACCTGAGAGGGGTCACCCAGCGGCTCGGTCATCTGGCCGGGCTCGGCGTGGACGCGCTGTGGCTCAGTCCGTTCTACCCGTCCGAGCTGGCCGACGGCGGCTACGACGTCGACGACTACCGGGACGTCGACCCGCGGCTGGGCACGCTGGACGATTTCGACGCGCTGACCGCCGAGGCGCACCGGCTCGGCCTGAAGGTGATCGTCGACCTGGTGCCGAACCACACCTCGCACCGGCACGCCTGGTTCCGCCAGGCGCTGGCGGCGGGGCCGGGGTCGGCCGCCCGGGACCGGTACGTGTTCCGGGACGGGCGCGGCCCGCACGGCGAGCTGCCGCCCACCGACTGGCAGTCCGTGTTCGGCGGCAGCGCCTGGCAGCGGGTGCCCGACGGGCAGTGGTACCTGCATCTGTTCGCCCCCCAGCAGCCGGATTTGAACTGGGAGAACGAGCAGGTCAGGGCCGATTTCCGGACCACGCTGAAGTTCTGGTCGGACCGGGGCGCGGACGGCTTCCGGGTCGATGTCGCGCACGCCCTCACCAAGGATCTGACCGAGCCGCTGCGCGACCTCGGCGCGCCCGAGCTGAGCAGCGAGGCCGCCCTCGGGGAGTTCGAGCCCGGCACCCACCCCTTCTACGACCGGGACGACGTGCACGAGATCTACCGCGACTGGCGGAAGATCCTCGACGCCTACCGGCCGCCCCGGATGGCGGTCGCCGAGGCGTGGGTGCCGGGGGCCCGGCGGGCGCTGTACGCGCGGGCGGACGAACTGGGGCAGGCGTTCAACTTCGAGTACCTCAAGTGCGGCTGGGACGCGCAGGAGCTACGGGGGGTCATCGAGAGCTCGCTGGCCGACGCCCGCGCCGCCGGGGCCTCCGCCACCTGGGTGCTGGCCAACCACGACGTGGTCCGCCCGGTCTCCCGGCTGATGCTGCCGCCCGGCACCGACCCCGACGCCTGGCTGCTGTCCGGCGGCACCGCCCCGGCGCTCGACGAGGCGGCCGGCCTGCGCCGGGCCCGCGCCGCCAACCTGCTGATGCTGGCGCTGCCCGGCTCGGCCTACCTCTACCAGGGCGAGGAACTGGGGCTGCCGGAGGTCGCCGACCTGCCCACCGAGGTGCTCCAGGACCCGATCTGGGAGCAGACCGGGCACGTCCGCAAGGGCCGCGACGGATGCCGGGTGCCGCTGCCGTGGACGGCGGACGGACCGTCGTACGGCTTCGGCGCGGGTGGCGCCTGGCTGCCGCAGCCGCCGTCCTTCGCGGCGTACGCCGTCCAGGCCCAGGACGGCGTCGAGGGCTCGACCCTGGAGCTGTACCGCACGGCCCTGCGACTGCGCCGCAAGCTCCTCGACGGCGAGCGCCTGACCTGGTCGGACGACGTGCCGCCGGGCGTCCTGCGGTTCGACCGGTCGGCGAGCTGGCGGTGCGTGGCCAACCTGTCCGGCGCCCCGGTCGACCTGCCCGCCGGCGAGGTACTGCTGAGCAGCGCACCACTGACGGACGGACGGCTCGGGCCGGACACAACGGTCTGGCTGGCGTTGTAGGAAGGACTGCGGAGCCACGCGGGGAGGGGGATCGCGCGGGCGCGGCGGTCCGTCACAGCCCCCGCGGCAGGCCGCCGCCTCCGAAGGAGCCGGTGGAGCCGGGCAGCCAGCGGCGCCTGGTCTGGTCCTTGCCGCGTCGGGTGCTCGCGGGGTGGAGCTGGTGGGGCAGCAGCCGGGCCCCGCCGGCGCCGGCCACGGGTACGTCGTCCGGCTCCCGCATCTCCCGTTCCTCGCGGACCGGGCCGGTCGGCGGCAGCTTCGGCTGTTCGTCGGGGCGCGGATGGCTGGTGTCCCGGTCCAGGACCCGCAGGCCGACGCGTACGGCCCAGATCAGCGCGCCGGCGATCACCAGCCCGCCGAGGAAGGCCGCGGTCATGTTGAGCGTGTGCTGCGCTGCGGCCAGCAGTTCATACGTTGCCGTACTCATGGTGTGATTATCGCCCCGGGTGGGGGTGAAAAGCGATAAAAAGTCGGGATTGTGGAGAGGGGATTGGGAGCGGGGCGCCGCTGGTACCCGGGCGGTGGCGGAAGGAGTGGCCCATGAGTGTCCTGACCGTGCCGCTGACGGCCGACGCCCGCGAACACGGCCTGGCCGGCGACGGCTCGGCCGACGACGGACCCGCGTTGCAGAAGCTGGTGGACAGGCTGGGTGACGCCGTCGCCGCCGACGGGCGGCCGCGCACCGTGTACGTGCCCGCCGGGCGGTACGTCGTCCAGGACCGGGCGGTGGTGTGGCGCAGCGGCGTCTCGCTGGTCGGGGCGGGGCGCGGGGCCACCTGCTTCGTGCTGCGCAACCCCGGGGCGCCGACGACGCCCGTGCCGCTGGCCTGGTTCACCGCCGCCCAGCACGGCGCCGGGCCCGGCAACCACCTCGCCGACCTCACCTTCGCGCACTTCGAGATCGACGGCTCCGAGGTCAGGACGGCGGAGTACGAGGTGCTGGCCAAGGGGCTCGGGATGCAGTACGTGCGCCGGGCGCGGTTCAGCGACCTGTACATCCACGACACCGCCGCCACCGGGTTCGGCTGCGACTTCCTCCAGGACACCGTCGTCGAGGGCCTGCTCGTCGAGCGGTGCGGGCGGCAGGACCCGGGCGAGGGGATGGGCGGCGCCGGGATCGGCATCGGCATCGGCGGCTGGGGACCCGTGGAGCGGCTCGCGGTGACCGACTGCACCGCCACCGGCAACGGCACCAACGGCATCTTCTTCGAACTCCAGCAGGACGACTGGACCCCGCCGCGCGGCATCCGCGTCACCGCCTGCCACACCGAGGACAACCGCTACGGCATCTCCGACTGGGGCGCCGACGGGCTGCTGGTCACCGGCTGCGTCATGGTCGGCAACCATGTCGCCGGGTTCGACGTGTCCGCGCAGGGCACCACGAGCGTCGGCGGGCGGGGCGGCATCGTCACCGGGTGTGTCGTCGACGGCAATGTGCAGGACGGGATCGCGCTCGGCAACACCCCGGGGCCGTACGCCTTCCGCGGCAACCGGATCAGCGGCAACGGACGCTACGGCTACTGGCAGCACAACCTGGCCGGCGGCGACCAGGAACCGGCCACCGACATCGTGCTGGAGTCCAACGAGATCCGCGGCAACGCCCTGGACGGCATCCGTATCGACGCCCCGCTGCGCGAACCGGCCTTCCTCGGCAACCGGGTCCGCGACAACGGCCGGCGCTGCGCTCCCGCGGCGGCGGGGGACGGCGCGGGGGTGCGGCACGGGCCGCTGTCCCTCACCGACACCGGCGCCGACTGGCCGCCGGACGGGCACCTGGGCAAGCGGGTCACGGTGGGCGGCGACCGGAGTGCCGTCGTCACGCACAACACCGCGACCGTGCTGACCCTGGCCTCGTTCCGGCCCGGCGCCGGCACTGCCTGGCCGGACGGCGTCCCCGCCGCCGGCACCGGCTACGCACTGCCCGCCGCGCCCGCGCCCCGGGCCGGCCTCACCGCCGCCGCGCCCGTCGCGCACCCCTGCGTATGCGGCAACCGGGTGCGCGACGACGGGCACCCGCGCACCCAGACGCACGCCCTGTGGATCACCGAGGACGCCATCTGGGCGGGCGGCCGGGTCGCGGGCAACGACTTCGGCGGCAACGGCTCCTCGGCCACCCGCCTCGACGCACCCCCGGCGGGCGGCCACTGGCGGGACAACGACGGGTGACGTGACGGTCCGTCCCGGACAGGCCCCGGGGTCCCCGGGGCCTGTCCCCAGGGCCTCGCAGCCGGCGCGCGCGTCAGCTCCTGCCGGCTGCCGGCGGCTCCTTGCGGACCGTCTCGCCCTGGATGATCCGGGGTTCGGCCGGCGGCACCTCGTTCTCCTTCAGCGCCCGCGCCTCGGCCTTCAGGATGCGCGCGGACTTGCCCGCCGAGCGGGTCAGTTCCGGCAGCTTCTTCACGCCCACCACGACGGCGATGACGATGAGGACGATCGCCAGCTCGCTCAGTCCGAACACCGCGCCCCTGCCCCTCTGATCCGGTCGGATCGGTCAGAGATCGAACTCGTGCGGCGGCAGGTCGAGGGCGTAGCACGCCTCGCGCACCACGGCCTGCTCGTCCTTGTCGAAGTCCCCGTCGGCGCCGCCGATGACGATGCCGATCTGGACCACCGCACGGGCCTCCGCAGGCTTCTTCTTCGCCTTGGCGATCTCCTGCAGAACGCTGACCTTGCCGAACGCGAAGTCGGCCGTCAACTTGTCCAGGTTCTGCTCGAAGCGCCGGCGCAGGTCGTCGGCGGGGAAGTTCTGGAGCACGTCGTTGGTGGCGATGAGCTGGGCCACGCGCTGCCGCTCGGCCGCGTCGACCGTGCCTCCCCCGCTGCCGAAAGCGCGGGAGGTGCCCCCAGCGGCGGCGACCAGGGCGCACATGGCCATGCTCGCGTCGCGGAAGGCGCCGCTCTTGAGGTCGTTCTTCTTCGCCACGAGCTGGGTCTGCATCTGTGACGCGGACTCCTTGAAGCGGTCCCACAGGGCCATGAGCACTCCGTTCCTCTACAGTTATGTAGAAGCTACCAGGGATCGCCGGGGAACATTCCCCGATCGCCCGCCGTTCTCTACAGTCGAGTAGAGCCGTTGGCCCGGCTTTGCCCTTCCTTTACCATGGGACCCGACCCTCTGATCTGTAGAAGGAGCCCCGTTCCGTAATGGAGCCTCCCAGTACCGGCCGTACCCGTCGTCTCACGGGAGCGGGGGTGCCGCGGTGACCGAGGTCCTGCTGCTCCTGCTGGCCATTCTCCTCACCCTGCTGTGCGCCGTGTTCGTCGCGGCCGAGTTCTCGCTGACCACCGTCGAGCGCGGTGACCTGGAGCGCGCCGCCGAGCACGGCGAGCGCGGCGCGGACGGCGCCCTGAAGGCCGTCCGCCGCCTGACCCTCCAGCTGTCCGGCGCCCAGCTCGGCATCACCGTCACCTCCCTGGTCATCGGCATGCTCGCCGAGCCGTCGCTGGCCGTGCTGCTGCGCGGCCCGCTGGCGGCGCTCGGCCTCGGCGGCGCCGCGTCCACGGTGGCGACCGTGCTCGGCGTGGCCGTCTCCACCGTCGTCCTGATGGTGGTCGGCGAGCTGGTCCCCAAGAACTGGGCGATCTCCCGGCCGCTGGCCGTCGCCAAGGTGGTGGCCACCCCGCAGCGCGGCTTCACCGCCGCCTTCGGCCCGTTCATCGGCCATCTGAACAACACCGCGAACCGCGTCGTACGCCGCTTCGGCCTGGAGCCCGCCGAGGAGCTGGCCTCCGCCCGCAGCCCGCAGGAGCTGGTCGCCCTCGCCCGGCACTCGGCCGCCGAGGGCGCCCTGGAGGCCGACTCCGCCGAGCTGTTCGTGCGCACCCTGCACCTGAGCGAGCTGACCGCGGAGAACGTGATGACGCCCCGCGTGGACGTCAAGGCCCTGGAGGCGCACGCCACCGCCGCGGACGCCGCCAACCTGTCGCACGCCACCGGCCTGTCCCGCTTCCCGGTCTACCGGGACAGCCTGGACGAGGTCGTCGGCACCGTCCACATCCGGGACGTGCTGGCCCTGGAGCCGTCGAAGCGGGCGGCCACCGCGGTCACCGAGCTGGCCACCGCCCCCCTCCTGGTCCCCGACAGCCTGCCCGCCGACCGTCTCCTTGAGCGCATGCGCGCCACCCGCACGATGGCCGTCGTCATCGACGAGTACGGCGGCACGGCGGGCGTGGCCACGGTCGAGGACATCGTCGAGGAGGTCGTCGGCGAGGTCCGCGACGAGCACGACCCGGTCGAGGTCCCCGACCTCCAGCCGGCCGGCGAGGGCGCCTGGGAGGCGGACGGCTCGGTCCGCATCGACCAGCTCGCCGCGATCGGACTGACCGCGCCGGACGGCCCGTACGAGACGGTCGCCGGACTGGTCGCCACGTATCTCACGCGCATCCCCGCCAAGGGCGACGCGGTGGAGCTGGACGGCTGGCGGCTGGACGTCCTCGGCGTCGACCACCACCGCGCCGACCGGCTGCGCATCACCGCGCCGCCGCCGGACCCGCGGCCGGTACCCGCGCAGGACCGCCAGGAGCGTCCGGACCGCCAGGACCGCCAGGACCGCCAGGAGCACGAGGAGATGGCCCGATGACCGTCGTCCAACTCCTCATCGGCGCCCTGACACTGGTGACCAACGCGTTCTTCGTGGGCGGCGAGTTCGCCCTGATCTCGGTGCGCCGCAGCCAGATCGAGCCGCTCGCCCAGAAGGGCGACAAGCGGGCCCGGATGACGCTGTGGGGCCTGGAGCACATCTCCGCGCTGCTGGCCACCGCCCAGCTCGGCATCACCGTCTCCTCGCTGGTGCTGGGCGCGGTCGCCGAACCGGCCATCGCGCACCTGCTGGAACCCGCCTTCGAGGCGGTGCACGTCCCGCACGCGCTGGTGCACCCGATCGCCTTCGCGATCGCTCTGTCGCTCGCCACCTATCTGCACATGCTGATCGGCGAGATGATCCCGAAGAACATCGCGCTGGCCGCCCCGGCCGCCACCGCGATGGTGCTCGGCCCGCCGCTGGTCGCCCTCACCCGGGCGCTCAAGCCGGTGATCTTCGGCATCAACGCCTTCGCCAACACGCTGCTGAAGCTGCTGCGGGTCGAGCCGAAGGACGAGGTGGAGGCCGTCTTCACCGACGACCAGCTGGCCCGCATGGTGGACGACGCCAGCGAAGCCGGCCTGCTCGCCCCGGCGGACGGCGAACGGCTGCGCGACGCGCTGGAGCTGGGCACCCGCCCGGTCGGCGAGATCCTGGTCCCGCCGCAGCAGATGCGTACGGTCGCCCACACCGTCACCCCGGCACAGCTGGAGCGGCTGGCCGCCGAGGCGGGCTACTCCCGCTTCCCGGTCAGCGGCCCGAGCGGCACGCTGCTCGGCTACCTGCACATCAAGGACACCCTGGGCCTGACCGACCGGGACCGCCCGTTCCCGCGCACGGCCCTGCACCCGGTCACCCGGGTCCGCATCGACACCCCGCTGGACGACACCCTCACCGCGCTGCGCGGCGCGGGCAGCCACCTGGCGGCGGTCACCGGCGAGACCGGCACGGTGCTCGGCTTCGTCACGATGGAGGACGTACTGACCGAGCTGGTGGGACCGGCGGCGGAGCCGGTGGCCTGACCGTCCCGGTACGGAGGGCTCACGGTGCGGAGGGCTCGAAGCCCTCCGTACCGTCCCCGGCGTCCCCCTCCCCCGCCTTGTCCGGTACCAGCGCCAGGCTGATGATGTGCCGGATACGGCCGTCGCCCGCGCTGTGCCCGGTGCGGCGGGCGACCAGTTCCTCCAGTTCCGCCACCAGTTCGGTGAACTCCTCGGGGGTCACCCACACCGCGCCCTGCCGGTAGAGGACGCCCTCGCGGGGCGGGTCGGCGTCGTCCCGGGAGAGGTAGCGGTCGAAGCCGTCCATCAGCGCACCGGTGAAGACGGTGACCGCCTGCCGGTGGTCGTCCTTGGTCATGGCGGCGCGGGCGTCCGCGTCGACGAGGGCCTCGTCCTGCCGGACCCGGTAGCTGCGCTCGACGGTGCCGCGGACGCGTCTTTCGTGGACCACCTCCAGGATGCCGGCCTGGGTGAGGGTCGCGACGTGCCGGTACATGCTCGCCGGGGAGACGTCGGGCAGCCGGTCGCGCAGCTGGGCCGTGGTCAGTTCACCGGCGCCGACCAGGGTCTGGAGGATGCGCATCCGGACGGGGTGCAGGAGCAGATTCGCGGTTGCCATGCCGTCATGGTCTCACACGCTCTCAGATCTGATAACGTTCTCGTAGTTGAGAACGACCGGTCGGGAGAACGGCCGGGCGTCAGCCCTGCGAAAGGCGCAGCCTTGCCCGACATCGACCTGACGGTCCCGGCGGACGACGGAACCGCCCTGGCCGGCACCCTGACGCTGCCGGCCGGCCCCGGTCCGCACCCGGCCGTCCTGCTGCTGCACGGCTCCGGCCCGCTGGACCGGGACGGCAACACCCCCAAGCTGATGATGAACCTGGCCCGGCCGCTGGCCGACGTCCTCGCCGCGGCCGGGATCGCCACCCTGCGGTACGACCGGCGCGGCGCCGGCGCCACCCCCGGCGACTGGCGGACCGCCGGCTTCACCGACAACCGCAAGGACGCCGCCGCGGCGCTGCGCGCCCTGGCCGCCCGGCCCGACATCGACGTCGGCGCGGTCGGCGTGGTCGGCCACAGCGAGGGTGCCCTGCACGCCATGACCCTCGCGGCCCGTACCGAGGTGCGGGCGGTGGTGCTGCTGGCCGGGTTCGCGGGCGTCGGCGAGGAGGCGTTCCGGTGGCAGGGCCGCTCGGTGGCCGGCAGCCTGCCCGCGCCCGTCCGGCTGCTGCGGCGCCCACTGGGGGCGCTGGGCAACCGGGTGCTGGCCCGGATCAAGCGGACCCGGACGGACGTCGCGCGGATCGCCGGCGCCCCGGTCAACGCCCGCTGGATGCGGGAGATGCTCGGGCACGACAGCCGGGCCGACCTCGCCGCCATCCACGCGCCGGTGCTGGCCGTCACCGGCGACAAGGACCTCCAGGTCGACCCGGCCGACCTCGACGAGATCGGCCGGCTGGTGCCGGGCGGCGCCGAGACCCACCGCCTCGCCGATCTCACCCACGTACTGCGGCCGGACGCCGGCCGCCCGACCCTGGGCGCCTACCGCCGGCTGCTGCGCGAACCGGTCGACCCCGCGCTGCTCGCCCTCGTCGCCGACTGGCTCACCCGCCACCTGGCCCCCGTCTCGCGGGAGCCGGCCGCCTCCTGACGCGGGGCGCCGCCCGCCCCTCGCATCACCCCATCACCCCCCCCATCACCCCCATCACCCCCACAAAGGAAAATTTGGCATGCCCACGTCACACACGTCGCACACGTCACACACGCCCCGCACCGCAGAGCCGCTCACGCCCACCACCCCCGACCGCCGCCGCGCCGACCTGACCCTCTTCATGGTCATCGCCTTCGCCGTGAGCTGGGGCTGCTGGGCCGCCGCGATGGCGATCGGCGGCCCGGCGAAGAACGGCGAACCCTCCTACGTGCCCTTCCTGCTCGGCGCCTTCGGCCCGCTGATCGGCGCCCTGGTGATCCGGATCCGCCGGCGCCGCCGGGGCGAGCCGGTGCCGCCGCACGCGGTGCGCTACCGGGCGGCGGCGCTGCCCTGGGCGCTGCTGCTGATGGTGGCCGCCGCCGTGGCCGTCCTGGTCGCCGGGGTGATCGGGCACGCGGCCGGCGGCCCGGCGCCGAGCTGGGCGGACGCCAAGGACGTCATGGACGACATGGGCGGGCCCGCCGCGTTCCTGGTCGGCATGATCGTCTCCGGCCCGCTGTCCGAGGAGCCGGGCTGGCGCGGCACCGCCTACCCGAGGATGCGCGCCACGATGAGCCCCCTGCGGATCGCGCTGGTGCTCGGAGTGGTCTGGGCCGTGTGGCACCTGCCGCTGTTCTTCGTCGACGGGACCGTCCAGCACGACCTGGGCCTGTTCACCCCGAGCGGGGTGCTCTTCGCCGCCGGCAACGTCCCGATGGCCATGCTGGTGACCTGCGCCTACCAGCGGGCCGGGGTGGTCGCCTCGATCGCCGTGCACTTCGCGGTCAACACCACGATGGTCCTGCTGGGCGTGACCGCCCCCGCCGTCCAGGCGCTGATCATCGGCATGCAGCTGATCCTCGTCGCACTGCTGCTGGTCACCGGCCGGCCCGCGGACCGGGTCACTGCTGCGGCGGCGGTCCGTTCTCCCCTGCCGCGCGCCGGTACTCCCCGTTGATGCGCTGCGCCTCCTCCAGCTGGTCCTCGAGGATGACGATGCGACAGGCGGCCTCGATCGGGGTGCCCTGGTCGACGAGCTCGCGGGCCCGCGCGGCGATCCGCAACTGGTAGCGCGAGTACCGGCGGTGGCCTCCTCCGGAGCGCAGCGGGGTGATCAGCCGCGCCTCCCCGAGGGCCCGCAGGAAACCGGCCGTGGTGCCGAGCATCTCGGCGGCCCGGCCGATGGTGTAAGCGGGGTAGTCGTCGTCGTCCAGCCGTGCGCTGAGCGGATTGCCTGCTGTCATGTCACCTCGTAGTGCAATTCCTCAAGGGGCCCGGCGCCGATACGGCGCTGCCGGGCCCCTTGAGGAATTCAACACCATCGGGCCCTGTGGCCGCTGCGGCGGACGGGCCCCCGCGGGCGACCCATAGACTCGATCTCATGCCGAACCCTGATGAGCTGCTCGTCTCCATCGCCGCCATGGTGGAGTCGGAGCCGAGCAATCAGATGTCCTTGACCGTCGTGGCCCAGGGCGCCGTCATCACCGGCCGCCTGGCTCCGGAGAACACCTGGCGGGAGCGGGTGGCGGAGGTGCTGCGCGCCTCCGACCGGCTGAGCCCGTTCGCCGACGTCTTCGTCCGGCAGCGCAGGAAGGAGCGGCCGGACGGGCCGGCGCCGACGCACCTGCACTTCCACCTCGCGCGCATCCTCCAGGGCAGCCTCGGGATTCCGGAGACCGGCGGGATGTACCGGGTGGCGATCAGGGACGTCAGCGCCTGGACCGTGGGCGACTTCAGCTACTCGGACCAGTGATCCGCCGGACCGAAGTGACCTGCGGACCGAAGTGACCTGCGGGCCGAAGTGACCTGCGGGCCGAAGTGACCTGCGGGCCGAAGTGACCTGCGGGCCGAAGTGATCCGCCGGATCACTTCGGCCC
>NZ_JBQOUX010000052.1:0-52133 GCF_052216785.1 Streptomyces sp. JW3
GGCCCGGTTCACCCCCGTAACAGGCCGATTCCGCGCCGTTCCGAGGACGGACACCCCCCGCCCCGGCCCCGACCCACCACCCCACGAGTGGGCGCTACGCGCACCCCCACCGGGGCCGCGCGGGCCGCCGCAGGCGCCCCCGGTCAGACCAGCGCGACCAGCGCGACGACCGTGTCGATCGCTCCCAGGGCCACCGCGATGACGGCCGGGAGCGGCCGGGTGCCCGCCCAGGTCCGGCCCATCGCCAGCCAGCCGCAGACGACCGCCGCGGGGCCGAGGAGAATCCCCAGCACGAAGAACCCGGCGACCGCGCACACGACCCCGATGACGGCGAGTGTCGCGCGATCCGGCCCTCCCCCAGTGCTGAACGCCTGGGGGGACCCCCACCCTGACCACGTCCGGCCACGTGAGCGAGGGTGCCTGCGCGTTCCTGGTCCGAAGCTCGTCATCATCAACTCCCTGAACTCCTACTGGAGTTCGGGTACCCCCGAGGAGACGGCCAATCCTCCCGGCAAGGCGCGCTGCCCCCCTCCAGCAGCGCGCCGCAGCCGTCATCCCCCATGTCACCTGCGACACCCACCAAAAGGGGAGGCTTCGCCGGAATTGTCACCCTGATGAGGGAACCGTCAGATATGGCCGACGCCCGCGCCCGCCTCCGCGTTCTCGCCCTTCTTCGTCAGGAACGCCACGAACACCGCCACCACGGCCACCCCCGCCGCGGTCAGCGACGCCAGGCTCATCCCGGAGATGAACGTGTCGTGCGCGACGTCCGCGATCTTCTCGGCGACCGGCGCCGGCGTCCCCGGCGGCACCGGCGCGATCCCCTGCTGCACGCCCTCCGCCGCCGCGTCCAGCTGGGCCGGCGTGAGCTTCGGCAGCCCCGCCTCGGCCCAGTTGCCCGCGAAGTCGTTGTCCACCTTGGAGGCCATCACCGCGCCCAGCACCGCCGTACCGAGGCTGCCGCCGATCTGCATCGCCGCCTGCTGGAGACCGCCGGCCACTCCGGACAGCTCCAACGGCGCGTTGCCCACGATGACTTCGGTGGCGCCGACCATGACCGGGGCCAGCCCGAGCCCCAGCAGCGCGAACCACACCGACATCGCCAGGCTGCCGGTGTCCGTCTCCAGCGTCGACATGCCGTACATCGCGATCGCGGTGAGCGCCATGCCGCCGGCCAGCGGCACCCGCGGCCCGAACTTGGTGATCATCGCGCCCGCCGCCGGCGACCCGACGATCATCATCGCGGTCAGCGGCAGCAGGTGCAGACCGGCGTCGACCGGGCTCATCCCGTGCACGTTCTGCAAGTAGAAGGTGACGAAGAACAGGCCGCCCATGAAGGCGATGGCCATCAGCACCATCAGCACCACACCGGCCGACAGCGGCACCGAGCGGAACATCGCCAGCGGGATCAGCGGTTCCCTCACCCTCGTCTCCCAGAAGGAGAAGAGGCCGAAGCCGACCACCGACACCACGATGAACAGCCACGTCCGGCCGTCGCCCCAGCCCCACTCGGGCGCCTTGATGAGCGCCCACACCAGGCAGAACATCGAGGCCGACAGCAGCACGATGCCGACGATGTCGAAGGACCGCGGCGCGTTCTCCGCGCGGTGGTCCAGCAGGATCAGTACGCCGAGCACCAGGGCCAGCACACCCACCGGCACGTTGATGAAGAACACCGACTGCCAGTTGACGTGCTCCACGAGCACGCCGCCCAGGATCGGGCCGCCGGCCGTGGACGCGCCGATGACCATGCCCCAGATGCCGATCGCCATGTTCAGCTTCTCGGCCGGGAAGGTCGCCCGCAGCAGCCCGAGCGCCGCCGGCATCAGCAGCGCCCCGAACAGGCCCTGGAAGACCCGGAAGACGATGACCGCCCCGATGCTGCCGGACAGCCCGATCGCGCCGGAGGACGCGGCGAAGCCCGCCACGCCGATCAGGAAGGTCTGCCGGTGACCGAACCGGTCGCCGAGCTTGCCCGCGGTGATCAGGGTGACCGCGAGGGCGAGGAAGTACGCGTTGGTGATCCATTGCAGCTCGGACCAGCTCGCGCCGAGGTCCTTGCCGATGGCCGGATTGGCGATGGCCACGATGGTGCCGTCGAGGGCCACCATCATGACCCCGACGGCGACGGTTATGAGCGTGACCCACGGATGGCCGCGCAGCCCCTTGGCCGGCCCGGCGTCCGACGGCCCCCGGTCTCCCGGCCCCGTCGTCTCGATGGTCTGACTAGTCATGCTTTCGAGCTTAGTGACAGCCACTGACAATTGATGAATCAATTCACAAGTCGGTAACTGACATGACACTCCCCTATAGCCTGAGCTGGGGGAAGTGTTGAAGGAGAGGCCATTTGGACACGCTGCGCGAACGCAAGAAGCAGCGCACCCGGGACGCCCTGCTGCGGGCCGCCCTCAACCTGTTCACCGCGCGGGGCTACGAGGAGACGACCGTCGACGACATCGCCGCGGCCGTCGACGTCTCGCAGCGCACCTTCTTCCGTTACTTCGCGGGCAAGCAGGACGCGGCGTTCTACGTGGCCCGCCTCGCCGAGTCGCACTTCGTCGACGCGGTCCGGGCCCGCCCGCCGCACGAGGCGCCGCTGGACGCGCTGCGCGGCGCGCTGACGGACAGCTGGGACGGCATCGGCGCGGCCATCGAGCAGCTCGTCCCGCTCGACGTGCACCTGCGCTTCTACCAGGTGATCGAGTCGACGCCGGCGCTGCTCGCCGCCCATCTGCACCGGGCCACGGAGCTGGAGGAGGAGATCGCGCGGGTGATCGCCGCGCGCGAGGGCCTGGACGTGGACACCGACCCGCGGCCCCGCGTGCTGGTGGCCGCCTTCGGCGCGGTGATGCGGGTGACGGAACGGATCTGGACGACCCGCGGCGACGCCGGCCTCATGGCGCTGCGCGACCTGACGGCCGCTCACCTGGACCACCTGGGACCGGCCCTGACCGGAGCCTGGCGCACGACCCCGACCCCGTCCTCACCCCCACCCCCATCCCCATCCGCCACGACCGAAACGTGATCCGCGCCACTTGACGCACCCGAGACCGTCTCGTTCTCCTAGTGTGTCCTCCCAGTGACTTCTTTCGACACCTCCCCGCAACTGAATGTCTGGCGGGCGCTGCTCGCGCTGGCCGTCGTGTTCGTGATGCTGGCGACCACCGGCTGGACCGCCCTGCGCAACCAGCGGGAGGCGACGGCGCTCCAGGCGTCGGTCACCGCGTGGGAGCACGGCCGCGTCGACGGACGCCGGCTGCCGGACACCGGCGCCGGCCCCGTCCGCCTCGCGCGCTTCTTCGCCTCGCTCACCAAGGCCCAGCGCTCCGCCCTGGCCCGCCGCTATCCGCTCGCCGTGGGCAACATGAACGGCGCCCCCGTGGCCCTGCGCTACCGGGCCAACCGGACCGCGCTCGCGACGGCCCGGAACCAGGAGCGCCGGCGGCTGCACGACAGCCGGCTCTCGCCCGCCGGGCAGCAGGAGGCGGCCGCCCGCATGCACCGCTACGAGCAGTTGCTGCGCCCGGGACGGCACATCCTCGCCTTCGACCCGGACGGCTCCGGCCGGGTCGCCGAGGTGTTCGGCAGCCTGAAGCGGGCCGAGCGGGTGTCCGTCGTCGTGCCCGGCTCCGACACCGACCTGCTCACCTTCCAGCGCGCCGAGCGCGGCTACTCCGCGCCGGTCGGCATGGCCAGGGCGCTGTACCGGGCCGAGCGCGCGGCGCGCCCGGCGACCCGTACGGCGGTGATCGCGTGGGCCGACTACACCGCGCCCAGCGGGCTCGGCGTGGACGCGGCCACCGCGACGCTCGCCGCGCAGGGCGCGGACCGGCTGGACGCGCTGGTGCGCGCGCTGCCGGGCCGGACCCCGGTCTCCCTGTTCTGCCACAGCTACGGCTCGGTGGTCTGCGGTCTGGCGGCCCGTTCGCTGCCCGGCCGGGTCGCCGACGTGGCGGTGGCCGGCAGCCCCGGCATGCGGGTGGAGAGCGTCGCCCGGCTGCACAGCCCGGCCCGGGTGTGGGCGATGCGGGACGCCGACGACTGGATCCAGGACGTGCCGAACCTGGAGTGGGGCGGGCTCGGGCACGGCGCCGACCCGGTCTCCGCCGCGTTCGGCGCGCGGGTGCTGTCGGCGCGTGGCGCCCAGGGCCACAGCGGCTACTTCGCCCCGGGCACGGAGAGCCTGGCGAACTTCGCCCGGATCGGGGTTGGCGCATACCGCTCGGTGGACTGCGCCGGGCAGGACGACGGCTGCCGGGCCGGTTTGTCCGCAGCGGTCAAGGCCGGACGCGCGTAGAGACGGCGGAAACCGCGGCCCGCGCGGGGATAGGACGCGGCGACCGGTGCCGCATACGATGAGCCGCATGGGTGACGTACTGGCCGGATTTCATGCCGCCTGGGAGTTCGGGTCCGACTCCGTGCTCATCCGCTACGAACGGGGGATTCGGGCACCGAAGCTCTTTCAGGCACTGGGGGAACGCCGGGTCCCCCTCGACGCGGTCGCGGGCGTGACGCTGACGCCCGGCAGACGCGGCACGGTCGTGCTGCGCATCGAGCCGCGCGCGGGCGCCGACCCGCTGATGGAGGTGGCGGCGGGACAGCTGAAGGAGTCGTCCGACCCGTACCGGCTGGTGCTGCCGGCCGAGCGCGAGGTGCTCGCCGAGTACTACGCCGACGAACTGCGCGCGCACCTGCCCGGCCCGGACGCCGACCCCGGCCCCGCCGACCGGCATCTGGTCGCCGCTCCCGAGCCGCCGCTGCACTTCAAGGCGTACGACGCGAAGGCGTCCTTCGACGGGACGGCGGTGTCCTTCCGCTGGTTCTGGACCGGGGCGTCGTCGGCGAAGTGGAAGGCCGGCGACCAGACGTTCCCGGTGGCCGCGCTCAGCGGGGTGGAGTGGCGCTCCCCCGAGGTCTTCGAGGGGTATCTGCGGCTGACGCGCCGGGACGAGCCGGATGCGCCCGCGCAGGCCGACCAGGATCCGGCGTCCGTGGTGTTCGGGCTGGGCTACGGGGCGGTGCACGAGTCGCTGCCGTTCGCCGCGGCGGTACTGGCCGCGGTGCGCGAGGCCGGTCCGGCGGCGGGACCGGCCGCGCCGCCGGACCGGTCCCGCCGCGACCCGGCCGACATCGCCGACCGCATCCGGCACCTCGGGGAACTGCACCAGGCGGGACTGGTCACGGACGAGGAGTTCGCGGAGAAGAAGGCGGAACTGCTCGCGCAGCTCTGAGCGCCCAGGATCACGCCCGGTCGTAGAAGCCGATCTTCAGGTCGAGCACGGCCAGCGCGTCCTGGAGTTCCGTGATCCGGGTCAGGACGTCCTGGCGGGTCGTCTCCAGCAGGTCGCGGCGGTCGCCGTAGGTGCTGTCGCCCGCGCGCACCAGTTCGGCGTACCGGACCATGTCGGCGACCGGCATGCCGGTCAGCCGGAGTTTGCCGACGAAGTCGAGCCAGTCCAGGTCGCGGTTGCGGTAGCGGCGCTGGCCGGTGTGCGAACGGTCGATGTCCGACATCAGGCCGATCCGCTCGTACCAGCGCAGGGTGTGCGCGGTCAGTCCGGTGTGGGCGACGACCTCGCTGATGGTGTAGTAGTCCTGGCCGTCGGGGCGCGGGTGGCGCCGGGGCCCCGAGGAGCAGGTGCCGGTGCGGGTGCGGCTGCGGGGGGTGTTCGACCGGGAGGTCACGGCCGTGCTCTGCATCACCGTCATGGCGCCCACGCTATGACCTTGGAGTGCGCTCCAGGCAAGCGGCCCGGCCGAAAATCGCCGGACAGGGCACAGGGTGGATCATTACCGTCCGGTCCATGAGTCTCGTACGCCGGGCCGTGCCCGAGGACGCCGGGGAAGTACTGCGCCTGCGTCAGGTCATGATCGATTCGATGGCGGCCGGGCCCGGCCCCGCCGCCTGGCACGCCGAGTCGCTGCCGACCCTGCGCGGGCGGCTGGCCGCCCCGGACGGGGACTTCGCGGCGTTCGTGGTCGACCACCCGGACCGGCCGGGGGCGCTGGCCGCGCTGGTGGCGGGGACGCTGGAGTACCGGATCGGCCGGGCCGGCAATCCGCACGGCCTGGTCGGGTACGTCTTCAGCGTCGCCACCGACCCGGACGCCCGGCGCCGGGGCTACGCGCGGGCGTGCATGACGGAACTGCTGGCGTGGTTCCGGTCACGGGGCGTCCCGCAGGTCGATCTGAACGCCTCCGCCGACGCCGAGCCGCTCTACGCCTCCCTCGGCTTCGTCCGCAAGCCGGACCCCTCGATGCGGCTCCAGCTCTGAGCCGCCTAGGCTCGACGGCATGTCCCTGAACAGCCTCGCGTCGATCGAGAACTGGCCGGTCCGCACCGCCGCCGCGGGTGTCGTACGGGCGGACGGCACCGTGCTCGGCACCCACGGCCCCGCCGGACACCGCTTCCCGCTGGCGTCGGTCACCAAGCCGCTCGCCGCCTACGCGGCCCTCGTCGCCTACGAGGAGGGCGCCGTCGAACTGGACGAACCCGCCGGTCCGCCCGGCTCGACGGTCCGGCAGCTGCTCGCCCACACCTCCGGGCTGGCCTTCGACGAGCACCGCGTGACGGCCGCGCCCGGCGACCGGCGGCTGTACTCGAACGCCGGTTTCGAGCAGCTCGGCGACCACCTCGCCAAGGCGACCGACATCCCGTTCGCCGAGTACGCCCGGCAGGCGGTGCTGGCACCGCTCGGCATGACGTCGACCACCCTGGCCGGCTCGCCCGCCAAGGACGGCGTCTCCACCGTCGAGGACCTGCTCCGCTTCGCCGCCGAGGTGCAGGCGCCCCGGCTGCTCGACCCGCGCACCGTCGCCGAGGCGATGACCGTGCAGTACCCGGGCGTCAAGGGCGTGCTGCCGGGCTACGGGCACCAGAACCCCAACGACTGGGGCCTCGGCTTCGAGATCCGCGACGGCAAGTCCCCGCACTGGACGGGATCGGGCTCCTCCCCGCGCACCTTCGGGCACTTCGGCCAGTCGGGCACCTTCCTGTGGATCGACCCGGACGCCGGACTGGCCTGCGCGGCGTTGACCGACCGGGCGTTCGGACCGTGGGCGGTCCAGGCGTGGCCGCCGTTCACGGACGCGGTGCTCACCGAAGCGGGCTGAATTCTCCCGTTCCCCGGCGAAACCGCCCCGCTTTCGAGCACATTGAGTGCATGAGCGGTTACGCAGACAGAGTTCCCGGTTACCTGACCTTCCGGGTCGCCCCCCAGGAAGGCCCGATCGCGGCGTTCGCCGAGCAGGAGGCGTGGGAGGCGCGGGAGCGGTATCCCCGGCTGATGGGAGTGGGCCTCGGGGAGTTCTTCCACGCCCGCGCGCTGGACACCGGCGGCTGGGAGTTGTCCGAGTACGGCAACGACACCCCGCAGGGCGCCCGGGACACCATGGGCTCGCACTTCCGGATGCGCGCCAAGGCCGCCGAGGAGGCCGGGGACACCAAGGGCCACCAGACGTGGATGGCCGCCGCGCTGCGGATGGACCGGGAGGTGGTGAACGAGCTCACGGTCGACGGTGAGCGGTTCCGGATCGTCCGGGCCTCGAAGTTCATCCGGATGGGCAACGGCGGCCCCGAACCGCCCCGGCCCTCCGACCCCGACCCGGCCGAGGTCGGCGAGGGCCACAGCGTGCCCCGGCCCACCAAGGGTTTCGTGGTCGATCCGTACACCAGCACCGGGCTCTCCGACAGCCTGCTGAAGTTCGATCTGGTCCAGTTGGTCGGCGCGGGCGCCGGTGCGCCGGACGATGTGCGGGCCGACGCGCGCCGCGCCGCCCACGAGTATCCCGGCGGGGTGCTGCTGCCTGCCGTGTTCATGGTCGCGGAGCGGGAGGACGGGGAGTGGCAGTCGCACAATCCCGGCGCCTCGCACTCCTCGCCGCAGGGCGCGCGCGACGCGCTCGCCGGGTGGCTGCGGGTCATGGCGCCGTTCACGCTGCGGCTGTCGGACGAGAAGAAGGCGGAGTACGCGCGCGGGGCCGACAAACTCGACGACAAGCGCGGCAACAGCCTCACCGTCGACGGGACGCGGTACCGGATCACCCGGGTCGAGCGGCTGGTCCGGATCGGCCCGGACGGACCGGAGGGCCCCCGGCCCAGCGACTACGACCCGGAGGACCCGATCGACGTCCAGGTCCGGAAGCTGAAGGCACAGGGCCTGTGGAAGGAAGAGGACGAACCCCTCGAACTCGACGAACGCACCCTGGAGCTGAAGGCCCTGTGGGAAGCGGAGGAGAAACGCCGCCTGGCGGTCAAGGAACAGAAGAAGAAGCAGAAGAGGAGTTGAGGTGCCCCGTGGTCAACATCCAGACACTCGACCCGACCGCGTCCCCGCTCGACTACTACGGCTGGGAACTGCGCCGCCGTCGTGAGGCGGCCGGACTCACCCTCCAGCAACTCGGCGCGATCATCTTCTGCACGGGTTCGCTGATCGGCCAGATCGAGACCACGAAGAAGGTTCCCACCCGGGACTTCTCCGAACGCGTGGACGCGGGGCTCGGCACGGACGGCCAGTTCTCCCGCCTGATCGGCCTCGTCCTGCGCAGCCAACTCCCCACCTGGTTCCAGCCGTACGCGGAGATGGAGGCGAAGGCTTCTTATATCTCCACGTATCAGGCGCAGTTGGTGTACGGGCTCTTCCAGACGGAGGAGTACGCGCGGGCGGTCCTTGCGACGGGATCGCCGGACGACCTGGAGGGGCTGCTGTCGGCCCGGATGGAACGCCAGCGCATCCTGGAACGGTTGCAGCCGCCGCTGACGTGGGTCGTCCTGGACGAGGCGGTACTGCACCGGCCGATCGGTGGGGTGGGGGTGATGCGGCGGCAGCTGCAACGGTTGCTGGAGTTCAATCGGAGTCGGTGGATGCGTATCCAGGTACTGCCGTTCTCCGCCGGTGAACACCCGGGCCTCGCCGGGGCGTTCAACATCCTGCGCTTCGAGGACCACCCGGACGTCTTCTACACCGAGGACATGATGTCCGGCCACATGACGGCCAGCCCTGAGACCATCAAGGAAGCCAGCCTCCATTACGCTCACTTGCAGGCAGCCGCCCTGTCCGTGAGCGACTCGGCGACGCTGATCGCCCGTGTGATGGAGGAACGCTATGAAGATCGAAGCGAGCAGGACACAGTGGCGTAAGTCCAGCTACAGCGGACCGAACGGCGGCGATTGCGTCGAGTGCACCGTCACCGGCGGCGCCGCCTGGCGTACGTCCTCGTACAGCGGCAACACCGGCGGCGATTGCGTCGAGGTCGCCACCTCCGCCCATGCCGTCCCCGTCCGGGACAGCAAGAACCCCACCGGCCCCGTCGTCACCGTCGGCGGAGCCGCCTGGCGGGTGTTCATAGACGGTCTGCGGTAGTCATCTCCCACACCAAGACCTCCGCGTCCGTCACCCCCTCCGCCGCCAACCCCTCCGCCCCGGTGACGCGCGCCGCGTCGCCGGGGCGGAGCTCCGTTCCGGCGAGGAGCACCGTCCCGCGTACGACATGGACGTACACGTACGCCCCGTCCGGCACCGCCGTCCGCTCCCCCGCCGTCAGGCGCCGTACGTGCAGCAGGGCGCCGGCGGCGGGGAGGGCGTACGGCGTTGAGTCGGCGATGCCGCGGACGATCTCGTAGGAGGGGCTGCCGCCGGGCTCGCGCGGGGCCAGCCACATCTGGACGAAGACCAGCGGCACCGGGCCGTCGTTGCGCTCCACGTGCCGGACGCCGGACGCCGCGCTGAGCCGTTGGACGTCCCCGGCGCGCACCGCCGTCTCCCGCCCCGTGCTGTCCCGGTGGGTCAGCTCGCCCTCGACCACCCAGGTGACGATCTCGGTGTGGCTGTGCGGGTGTTCGTCGAAGCCGGCGCCGGGCGCGAGCCGCTCCTCGTTGCAGGCGATCAGCGCACCGAAGCGGAGGTTGTCCGGGTCGTAGTGCGGGCCGAAGGAGAAGGCGTGCCGGGAGTCGATACCGGCCGCCGGGTCACCTCCCGGGTAGCGCGTCTCGGCGCGGCGTACGTCCATCACGCGGTCCACCGTAGACCCGGCGGCACAGCCAACCATCCCGATAAGGCAGTCTTGTCCCGTGCCCGAACCAGAAGCCAGCAACCCCCCGCCCGCGCGGCGCCCCGCCCATCCGCACTCGGCGACCCTGAAGCGGCTGGAGCAGTCCGCCGGGTCGCTCGCCGCGCAGGCGATCACGCGGATGGACGAGACCCTGCCCTGGTACCGGGCCATGCCGCCGGAGAACCGGTCCTGGATCGGGCTGGTCGCCCAGGCGGGCATCGCCGCGTTCACCGAGTGGTTCCGGCGCCCGGACACCCCGCAGGCCATCTCCACCGACGTCTTCGGCACCGCGCCGCGCGAGCTGACCCGGGCGATCACGCTGCGGCAGACCGTGGAGATGGTGCGCACCACCATCGAGGTGATGGAGTCCGCGATCGACGAGGTCGCGGCGCCCGGCGACGAGTCCGTGCTGCGCGAGGCGCTGCTGGTGTACGCCCGGGAGATCGCCTTCGCCACCGCCCAGGTGTACGCGCAGGCCGCCGAGGCACGCGGTGCCTGGGACGCGCGCCTGGAGTCGCTGGTGGTCAACGCGGTGCTCAGCGGGGAGGCCGACGAGGGGGCCGTGTCGCGGGCCGCCGCGCTCGGCTGGAACTCCCCGGAGCATGTGTGCGTGGTGCTGGGCACGGCGCCGGACGGCGACTCGGAGCTGACCGTGGAGGCGATCCGGCGGGCCGCCCGGCACGCCAAGCTCCAGGTGCTGACCGGGGTGCTCGGGGACCGGCTGGTGGTGATCGCGGGCGGCAGCGACAACCCGCTCGCGGTGGCGAAGTCGCTGATCGGGCCGTTCGCGCAGGGCGCGGTGGTGGCCGGTCCGGTGGTGCCGGACCTGCTCGCCGCGACCCGGTCCGCGGGGGCCGCCGCCGCCGGGCTGAAGGCGGGTTCGGCCTGGCCGGACGCGCCGCGGCCGGTGCTCGCGGACGATCTGCTGCCGGAGCGCGCGATGGCCGGCGACCCGGCGGCCCGGCTCCAGTTGGTGGAGGAGCTCTACAGACCGCTGGAAGAGGCGGGTGCGGCGCTGCTGGAGACGCTCAGCGTCTATCTCGAACAGGCGAGCAGTCTCGAAGGGGCCGCCCGGATGCTCTTCGTCCACCCCAACACCGTGCGCTACCGGCTCCGACGTGTGACTGATGTCACCGGCTGGTCACCCTCGGATGTACGATCCGCCTTCACCCTGCGGATCGCGCTGATCCTGGGACGTCTGGCCGATGGAGATCCACAACTCTAGTCTTTTGTGGAGGGTCCACAAAACCCCTCCTTGTTCTTCGTCCCTGTCCCCACGGGCGGCCACGCCCGTCCCCAAGAGAGAGTGTGAGAGTGCTCGTACTCGTCGCTCCCGGCCAGGGCGCCCAGACGCCCGGCTTCCTGACTGACTGGCTTCAGCTGCCCGGTGCGGCCGACCGCGTCGCCGCGTGGTCGGACGCCATCGGCCTCGACCTCGCCCACTACGGCACCGAGGCCGACGCCGACGCGATCCGCGACACGGCCGTCGCCCAGCCGCTGCTGGTCGCCGCCGGCCTGCTGTCGGCCGCGGCACTGGGTGCCGTCTCCGAGATCGCGCCGGGCGCGGTCGCGGGCCACAGCGTCGGCGAGATCACCGCCGCCGCGTTCGCCGGCGTGCTCGACGACACCGCCGCGCTGACCCTCGTACGCAAGCGCGGCCTGGCGATGGCCGAGGCCGCCGCCACCGTCGAGACCGGGATGTCGGCGCTGCTCGGCGGCGACCCCGAGGTGAGCGTGGCGCACCTGGAGAAGCTCGGCCTGACCCCGGCCAACGTCAACGGCGCCGGACAGATCGTCGCCGCCGGGACGATGGAGCAGCTCGCCGCGCTGGCCGAGGACAAGCCGGAGGGCGTCCGCAAGGTCGTCCCGCTGAAGGTGGCCGGCGCCTTCCACACGCACCACATGGCGCCGGCGGTGGACAAGCTCGCCGCGGCCGCCGCGGAGCTGTCCCCCGCCGATCCCGCCGTGACCTACGTCTCCAACAAGGACGGCCGGGCCGTCAGCACCGGCGCCGAGGTGCTCGACCGGCTCGTCGGCCAGGTCGCCAGCCCGGTCCGCTGGGACCTGTGCATGGAGACGTTCAAGGAGCTGGGTGTCACCGCCCTGATCGAGGTGTGCCCCGGCGGCACGCTCACCGGGCTGGCCAAGCGCGCGCTGCCCGGGGTGAAGACGCTGGCCCTCAAGTCCCCCGCCGACCTCGACGCCGCCCGCGAACTGATCGCGGAACACGGTGCGTGAGAAGGAGCCCGAGAGCATGTCGAAGATCAAGCCAAGCAAGGGAGCCCCGTACGCGCGCATCCTCGGTGTCGGCGGCTACCGCCCGACCAGGGTGGTGCCCAACGAGGTGATCCTGGAGACGATCGACTCGTCCGACGAGTGGATCCGCTCCCGCTCCGGCATCGAGACCCGGCACTGGGCGGGCCCCGAGGAGACCGTCGCCGCGATGTCCGTCGAGGCGTCCGGCAAGGCGATCGCGGACGCCGGGATCGACGCCCAGCAGATCGGCGCGGTCGTCGTGTCGACGGTGTCGCACTTCGCCCAGACCCCGGCCATCGCCACCGCCATCGCCGACCAGCTCGGCACCGACAAGGCCGCCGCGTTCGACATCTCGGCGGGCTGCGCGGGCTTCGGCTACGGGCTGACGCTGGCCAAGGGCATGATCGTCGAGGGCTCGGCGGAGTACGTACTCGTCATCGGCGTGGAGCGGCTGAGCGATCTGACCGACCTGGAGGACCGGGCCACCGCGTTCCTCTTCGGGGACGGCGCGGGCGCGGTCGTGGTCGGCCCGTCCCAGGAGCCGGCGATCGGCCCGACGGTCTGGGGCTCGGAGGGCGACAAGTCCGAGACGATCAAGCAGACCGTGCCCTGGGACCAGTACGCCGCCGAGGGCCACACCAAGTTTCCTGCGATCACGCAGGAGGGCCAGGCGGTGTTCCGCTGGGCCGTGTTCGAGATGGCGAAGGTCGCCCAGCAGGCGCTGGACGCGGCCGGAATCACCCCGGACGAACTGGACGTCTTCATCCCGCACCAGGCCAACGTGCGGATCATCGACTCGATGGTGAAGACACTGAAGCTGCCGGAGCACGTCACGGTCGCCCGTGACATCCGCACCACCGGCAACACCTCGGCCGCCTCGATCCCGCTCGCGATGGAGCGGCTCCTGGCGACCGGCGAGGCGAAGAGCGGCGACACCGCACTCGTCATCGGCTTCGGGGCGGGTCTCGTCTACGCCGCGACGGTCGTTACTCTCCCCTAGGCACTCCGTGCCGGATCATGCGTCCGGGACGGAACGCACCGCCACACCCTCTGAAACACAACGAAGGAGCGCCGTCATGGCCGCCACTCAGGAAGAGATCGTCGCCGGTCTCGCG
The DNA here is from genome assembly GCF_052216785.1 of Streptomyces sp. JW3. Taxonomy (NCBI): domain Bacteria; kingdom Bacillati; phylum Actinomycetota; class Actinomycetes; order Kitasatosporales; family Streptomycetaceae; genus Streptomyces; species Streptomyces sp. JW3. The sequence continues at coordinate 13,422 of NZ_JBQOUX010000052.1, forward strand.
GAGATCGTGAACGAGATCGCCGGCATCCCGGTCGAGGACGTCGAGCTGGGCAAGTCGTTCACCGACGACCTGGACGTCGACTCGCTGTCCATGGTCGAGGTCGTCGTCGCCGCCGAAGAGCGCTTCGACGTGAAGATCCCCGACGAGGACGTCAAGAACCTCAAGACGGTCGGCGACGCGACCGAGTACATCCTCAAGCACCAGGGCTGATCCGCCGATCAGCGCACTGGGCTGACTGCCCCGCCACCCGGCGGTGGCGCCGTTCGAATCCTCGTATCTGGAGAATGAATTCCCGTGAGCTCGACCAATCGCACCGTGGTCGTCACCGGTATCGGCGCAACCACACCGCTGGGTGGCGACGCAGCCTCTACCTGGGAGGGCCTGGTGGCCGGCAAGTCCGGCGTCAAGCCCCTGGAGCAGGACTGGGCCGCCGAGCAGGCGGTCCGGATCGCGGCCCCGGTGGCCGTGGAGCCGACCGAGACCATTCCGCGGCCGCAGGCCCGCCGACTGGACCGCTCCGCGCAGTTCGCGCTGGTCGCGGCGCAGGAGGCGTGGAAGGACGCCGGTTTCGAGGCCCGCGCCGGTGAGGGCGCGGACGTCGACCCCGACCGGCTGGGCACGGTCATCGCCTCCGGCATCGGCGGCGTGACCACGCTGCTCGACCAGTACGACGTGCTGAAGGAGAAGGGCGTCCGCCGGGTCTCCCCGCACACCGTGCCGATGCTGATGCCGAACGGCCCGTCCGCCAACGTCGGGCTCGCGGTGGGCGCGCGGGCGGGTGTGCACACGCCGGTCTCGGCCTGCGCGTCGGGCGCGGAGGCGATCGGTTACGCCATCGAGATGATCCGCACCGGCCGCGCCGACGTCGTCGTCGCGGGCGGCACGGAGGCGGCGATCCATCCGCTGCCCATCGCCGCGTTCGGCAACATGATGGCGATGTCCAAGAACAACGACGACCCGCAGGGCGCGTCGCGTCCCTTCGACACCGGCCGGGACGGCTTCGTGCTCGGTGAGGGCGCCGGTGTCATCGTGCTGGAGTCCGCCGAGCACGCCGCCGCGCGCGGCGCCCGGGTGTACGCGGAGGCGGTCGGGCAGGGCATCTCCGCCGACAGCCACGACATCGTGCAGCCGGAGCCGGAGGGGCGGGGCATCTCGCACGCCCTCCAGAACCTGCTGGACCGCACCGACCTGGACCCGGCGGAGATCGTGCACGTCAACGCGCACGCGACGTCGACGCCGGCCGGGGACATCGCCGAGCTGAAGGCGCTGCGGAAGGTGTTCGGGGACGACACGGATCACATGGCCGTGTCCAGCACGAAGTCGATGACGGGGCATCTGCTGGGTGGTGCGGGGGGTGTCGAGACGGTCGCGACCGTGCTCGCGCTGTACCACCGGGTGGCTCCGCCTACGATCAATGTGACCGAACTGGACCCCGAGGCTGCGGCCAACGCGGACATTGTCACGGGTGAGGCTCGGAAGTTGCCCGTGGACGGGCGGATCGCGGCGCTGAACGACTCGTTCGGGTTCGGTGGGCACAACGTGGTGCTGGCGTTCCGGACCGTGTGACGCCGTTGGTTTGATGGCCCGGGCCCCTGGTGGGGTTCGGGCCATCGTCGTGTTCGGGTGCGGGTTTCGTTGTGGCTGGGCGCGCAGTTCCCCGCGCCCCTAGGGAGATATCCTCCCCGGCGTTGAAAAGTCAGACCACCTGATGGAGCCACCGCACCGGGGCGCCCTCTCCCGCGTAGCGGAAGGGTTCCAGTTCGTCGTCCCAGGGCTTGCCCAGGAGGTGGGTGAGGTCGGTGGCCAGGTCGGTTTCACCCTGTCGGGCTCGGGTGAGGGCGGCGCGCAGGCGGTCCTCGGGGATCAGGATGTCGCCGTGGATGCCGGTGACGGCGTGGAAGATGCCGAGGTCGGGGGTGCAGCTGTAGCGCTCGCCCTCGTGCCCGGCGCAGGGCTCGGCGGTCACCTCGAAGCGCAGCAGTTGCCAGCCGCGCAGCGCGGAGGCCAGCTTGGAGGCGATGCCGGGCTGGCCCTGCCAGGAGAACTCCGAGCGCCAGGTGCCGGGGGCGGCGGGCTGCCGGATCCAGTCCAGGCTGACGCGCGTGCCGAGTACGCCCGCGACGGCCCACTCGACGTGGGGGCAGAGCGCGCGCGGAGCGGAGTGCACGTACAGAACTCCACGTGTCGTCACCGGAACCTCCGGGCAGAGCGGGACATATCAGGCGGGCGGAACGGCAGCGGCCCGGTGGGCCGTGTTGAGGGCGAGGCTACCGTGCGGGGGCGGGCGGAGTGTGACGTACCGTCGGTCCCGGCAGGGGGAAACCCGTGCCATTCACCCGGCAGGACGCTTGTACGGGTCTGAGACGTTGCTTCGCGGGGCCCCGGGAACCTTGGCGCGGTCTCATGGGTTGGAGACCTTGGCGGGCCACAGGAGGCAGGAGGAGGGATGGGGCGCGGTGTGAGGGAGCGGACCTACCGGGGGCGACGGCGGGCGCGGGCCGGGTGTGCCGTGCTGGTGGCGGCGCTGCTCGGGGTGGGTGGGTGTGACGCGGGCGGTGGTTCGGACGCGTCCGGCGGGTCGTCGTCGCCGAAGCCGTCCCCGACGCCGACGCCGGTGTGGGACCCGAGTCCGGGGTCGGTCGCGGCGGTGGGCGACTCCATCACCCGGGGTTTCGACGCCTGTGCGGTGCTGTCGGACTGCCCGGAGGTGTCGTGGGCGACCGGTGACAGCGCGAAGGTCGACAGTCTCGCCGTACGGCTGCTGGGGAAGAAGGCGGCGGCGCGGAGCTGGAACCACGCGGTGACCGGGGCCCGGATGGCGGATCTGGCCGGGCAGGTCGCGCGGGCCGCCGTGCACCGGCCGGAGCTGGTGACGGTGATGGTGGGGGCCAACGACGCCTGCCGGTCGAGTGCGGCGGCGATGACGCCGGTGGCGGAGTTCCGGGAGCAGTTCGAGGACGCGCTGCGGGCGCTGCGGGCGAAGCTGCCCGAGGCGCAGGTGTACGTGTCGAGCATTCCTGATCTGAAGCGGCTGTGGGCGCAGGGGCGGACCAGCGCCCTGGGCAAACAGGTATGGAAGCTGGGCATCTGTCCGTCCATGCTGGGCGACGCGGACGCGGTGGACGCGGCGGCGACCTCGCGGCGGGCGCGGGTGGAGCAGCGGGTGGCGGACTACAACGAGGTGCTGGCGGAGGTCTGCGAGGCGGACGAGCGGTGCCGGACGGACGGCGGCGCGGTGTACGACTACCGGTTCGGGACCGGGCAGTTGAGTCACTGGGACTGGTTCCATCCGAGTGTGGACGGGCAGGCGCGGCTGGCGGCGATCGCCTACCGGACGGTCACGGCGAAGCAGGACTGATCTTCCGTTGTCCTAGAGTTCGCACATGAACGAACTCTTCGGAACACTTCCGGACAGCACTCCGGTCCACCGCTGGACCCTGGAGCGGGCGGGCGTACGGGTCCGGGTCCTGTCGTACGGCGGGATCGTGCAGTCCGCCGAGGTCCCCGACCGGGACGGGCGGAGGGCGGACGTGGTGCTGGGGTTCGCGGAGCTGGACGGCTATCTGACGCATCCGGGGCCGTACTTCGGCGCGCTGGTGGGGCGGTACGCCAACCGGATCGCGGGCGGCCGGTTCACGCTGGACGGGCAGACGTACACCCTGGCCCGCAACAACTGGCCGAACGCGCTGCACGGCGGGGAGCGCGGCTTCGACAAGTACGTGTGGGACGCGGCGCCGGTCGAGCACGGGGTGCGGCTGCGCCGGGTCTCCCCGCACGGCGAGGAGGGCTTCCCGGGCCGCCTGGAGGTGGCGGCGACGTACACGCTGGACGCGGCGGGCGCGCTGCACATCGCCTACGAGGCGGTCACCGACGCGCCGACGGTGCTGAACCTGACCAACCACAGCTACTTCAACCTGGGCGGCCGGGGAGCCGGGCACGCGGGCGGCCACGAGCTGCGGCTCGACGCGTCCCGGATCACTCCGGTGGACGCGGACCTGATCCCGACGGGTGAGCTGGCGGACGTGGCGGGGAGCCGCTTCGACTTCCGGGCGGCGCGCAAGGTGGGGTCCGGGTACGACCACAACTTCGTGCTGGACAAGGGGGTGACCGGGGCGGCCGAGCAGGTCGCGGAGCTGTACGACCCGGCGTCCGGGCGGGTGCTGACGGTGGCGACCACCGAGCCGGGGCTCCAGCTGTACACCGCCGACCATCTGGACGAGCCGTTCGCGCCCGGGGACGGGATCGCGCTGGAGACCCAGCACTTCCCGGACTCCCCGAACCGGCCCGGCTTCCCGAGCACCGTGCTGGCGCCGGGTGCGGTGTTCCGGTCGGAGACGGTGTACGGGTTCGCGACCCGCCAGCGGTACTGAGCCCCGGCCCGGTCGTCAGGTCCGGGCCGGGGCTGTCTCAGACGGTAATCGGCGCGGTGATGCGCCGGTCCGTGATCGAGCGTCCGGCCTGGAGTTCGTACGAACCCTTCACAAACGACCAGGTGCCCGTCGTCTCGTCCCAGACCTCGAAGGCGCGGCGGGGCAGTTCGACGGTGGCCTCGGCGCGTTCGCCGGGGGCGGCCTCGACGGTGGCGAATCCGGCCAGCCAGCGGGCCGGGCGGGTGGGGTCGGGGGTGGCGGGGGCCAGGTAGAGCTGGACGACCTCGCGGCCGGGGCGGTCGCCGGTGTTGCGCAGCCGGACCTGGACGGTGGCGCCGGTGACCTGGAGGGAGTCGTAGGTCCAGTCGGTGTAGCCGAGGCCGTGGCCGAACGGGTAGGCGGGGGTGCGGCCGGCCTGCTCCCAGGCGCGGTAGCCGATGAATACGCCCTCGGTGTACGGGAGTTCGCCGTCCGCCGGGACGACCTGGGTGACCGGGGCGTCGGCCAGGGCGCCCCAGGTGGTGGGGAGCCGGCCGCCGGGCTCGTGGGCGCCGGTCAGTACGTCGGCGAGCGCGGCGCCGCCCTCCTGGCCGGGGAACCAGCTCAGCAGCACGGCGGCGACCTCGTCGCGCCAGGGCAGTTCCACCGGGGAGCCGGAGTTCACGACCACTACGGTGTTCGGGTTGGCGGCGGCGACGGCGCGGACCAGGTCGTCCTGGCGGCCGGGGAGCCTCAGGTCGGTGCGGTCGAAGCCCTCGGACTCGACGCGTTCGGTGGTGGCGACGACCACCACGGCGGTGTCGGCGCCCCGGGCCGCCTCGACCGCCTCGGCGATCAGCTCGTCCGGGTCACGGACCGGCTCGGCGTGGCAGAGCGCGAAGGTGATGACCTTCATCGGCAGGTCGGCGGGCAGGTCGACGACGTACCGGAGGCTGACGTCGACCGGGTGGCCGGCGATCAGTTCCACCTCGGCGCGGGGCTCGGGGGCGCCGAAGAAGGACAGGAACGGGTCTTCCTTGACCGGGCGCTGCACGTCGTCGAAGCACGTGGTGCCGTCGACGGTGAGGGTGAAGGCGCCCAGGCCCTTGATGCCGAAGGTGTGCGGGCCGCTCTCGCGGGGGGTGAAGGTGCCGGTGAGTTCTACGGTGCGCAGCGCCTCGTGGGTGACGCCGGCGGGGAGGTCGGAGCCCATCCACTGAATGTGGCCGTCGGCGGCGTTCGCGGTGCCGACGACCTCGCCGGCGGCGTCGCGGCAGACGGCGCTCAGGGTGAACCCCTTGGCGGCGACGGCGAGTTCGGTGTTCGGGTCGGCGCCGACGGTGTAGCTGAGGGTGCCCTCGGGGAGGGCGGCGGTGAGGCCGTCGAGGGGGGAGACGATGTGCGCCGGGAAGACGGTGGCGGAGCCGCCGCCGAGGACGCGGGCGTCGCGGGCGGCGGCGCCGATGAGGGCGACGGTGCCCCGCTTGAGGGGCAGGGCGCTGTTCTCGTTGCGGACCAGGACGAAGGAGCGGCGGGCGATCTCGCGGGCCAGCGCGTCGCCGTTCACCGGGGCCGGGAGGTCGGTGACGGCCGGTCCGGCGCCCTGGAGGAGGCCGAGCCGGGCGGCGAGCCGCAGTACGTTGCGGACCGCCGCGTCGACCTTGGCCTCCTCGACCCGGCCGTCCCGCACGGCCTGCGCGAGCGCCTCGCCGTAGACGGTGCCGGGGCCGGGCATCGCCACGTCGAGGCCGCCGTCGAGGGCGCCGGTGGTGGAGCGGGCGGCGGTCCAGTCCGAGACGTTGAAGCCGTCGAAGCCCCACTCGCCGCGCAGCACCTCGTTGACCAGGCGGTGGTGCTCGGTCATGGTCGGGCCGTTGACCGAGTTGTAGGCGGTCATGATGCCCCACGGGCGGGCGTCGGCGACGATCGCCTCGAAGGGGGCGAGGTACAGCTCGCGCAGGGCGCGCTCGGAGACCAGGTTGTTCACGGTGAAGCGGTCGGTCTCGGCGTCGTTGGCGACGAAGTGCTTCACGGTGGTGCCGACGCCGCCGGACTGGACGCCGGTGACATAGCCGGTGCCGATCCGGCCGGTCAGGTACGGGTCCTCGCTGTACGCCTCGAAGTGCCGGCCGCCGAGCGGCGAGCGGTGCAGGTTGACGGTGGGGGCGAGCAGGACGTGGACGCCCTTGCGGCGGGCCTCCTGGGCCAGCAGCACACCGGCCCGGCGGGCCAGCTCCGGGTCCCAGGTGGCGGCGAGCGCGGTCGGGGACGGCAGGGCGACGGAGGGGTCGTCGGCGGTCCAGTGCACGCCCCGGACGCCGATCGGGCCGTCGGACATCACCAGGGAGTCCAGGCCGACCTCCGGGAGCGCGGGCAGGGTCCACATGTCCTGGCCGGCCAGCAGCCGGGTCTTCGCCGCCAGGTCGAGCTTGCCGAGGGCCGCCTCGACGGCCGCTTCCCGTGCCGCTGCCTTCGCCTCTGCCTCTGCAGCTGCCTCTGTCACTGTCTCCGTCACCGCGGTGCCTCCTCGTCGAAAGCCGTTCGTCCCTCCGCTCATCCTGCCCCCGCCCCCTGGTGATCGGTAGGTTTCGTTATATATACGTTACATATGAGCCGTTCGTATGTCGTACGGTGACGCCATGACCAGCAAGGCCAGGGGCAGGAGCGGTGAACGGCGCGCGGAGATCGTGCGGGCCGCCCTGGAGGTGATCGCCGAGCGCGGATACCGGGGCGCGAGCCTGGCCGCCGTCGCCGAGCGGGTGGGGCTCACCCAGCAGGGGCTGATGCACCACTTCCCGACCAAGGAGGCGCTGCTGGTCGCGGTCCTGGCGGAACGGGACCGCTGGGACGCGCTGCCCGCCGAGGGCCTGCGGCTCGACCTGCTCGCCTCGCTGGTCGAGTACAACGCGATGCGGCCCGGTGTCATCCAGACCTTCGCCGCGCTGCTCGGGGAGAGCGTCACGGAGGGGCATCCGGCGCGCGGGTTCTTCACCGAACGGTACGGGCGGGTCCGGGAGTCGATGGCGGAGGTGCTGCGCGCCGAGTACGGCGACCGGCTGCCGGGCGGGCTGTCCCCACAGCGGGCGGCGCCGCTGGTGGTGGCGATGCTGGACGGATTGCAGTACCAGTGGCTGCTGGACCCGGAGTCGGTGGACATGGCGCAGGCGTTCCGGGACTTCCTGGCGCTGCTGGGCGACTCGTGAGCTTTGCGCCGTAGCGCACGTCACTTCCGTCACGTGATACTGCCGCCCATGACTGGTACAGGTGTGCGGATCGTGCGGATCAGTGGACTCGCCCTGGCCCTGGTGTCGGGGCTCGCGGTACCGGCGGTGGCGGCCGCGGACCCGGTGGCGCCGGCGGCCACCGTGGAGGAACAGCGACTGGACCGGGCGGTGCCCCAGGAGATCCTGCGGCGCTCCGGATTCGACTCGGTGGCACCGGCGTTCGCCCGCGCCCTCGGCCGCGCGGACTCCTGCGCCGAGGCCCGCCGCGCGGTGGCCCGGCAGGGCTCGGCGCTGTGGCAGCGGGCGGTGACCCGGGTGCAGGGGCGCGGTCCGGTGCCGGGCGACCTGCCCCGGGACGACGACCGGCCGCTGTACTGGGCCCGGCTGGGGATGACGCGGGAACTGCGGGCCTGGGAGCCCGGCTTCGACCTGACGGACCGTCAGCGAACGGCTTTGATCGAGTCCTTGGAACGCACCTCCCGCGGCCAGGAGGACATCCGGCTGCCGCGCGGTGACCGGTACCGGCGGGTCCTGGTCACCGGGTTCGACCCCTTCACCCTGGACCGGGACATCCGGATCGCCAACCCCTCCGGGGCGTCCGCGCTGGCGCTGGACGGCACGGTGATCGAGACGGCCGCCGGACCGGCCCGGGTGGAGACGGCGGTGTTCCCGGTGCGCTGGGACGACTTCGCGGCGGGCGAGGTGGAGCGGGCGCTGCGGCCGTATCTGCCGAAGGCGGACCTGTTCACGACGGTGAGCCAGGGCCGGGTGGGCCGGTTCGACGTGGAGCGGACCAACGGGGCGTGGCGCGGCGGCTTCGCGGACAACGAGAACGTCTCGCGGACCGGGCTCGTCCCGGTGCCGGCCCCGGCCACCCAGCCGCAGTGGACGACGACCACGCTGCCGTACCGGGAGATCGTGGCGGCGGACACCGGGCGGTTCCCGGTCTACGACAACACGAGTGTGACGGAGATCCCGGCGGGCGGCACCGAGCCCGTGGTCAGTCCGGACGGACCGACCCCCGGGTCGGCGGCGCGGGCCGGGGGCGGCGGGGACTACCTCTCCAACGAGATCGCCTACCGCGCCACGCTGCTCCGCGACCGCCTCGGCCTGCGCGGCAGGCTGCCGGGCGGGCACGTGCACACGCCGGTGCTCCAGTTCGCCGACGGCAACACGACTGAGGTGACCGACGCGGAGTTCGTGCGCAACCGGCGGGACATCGTGGCGCAGGTGCGGGCGATCGTGGGGGTGGCGGTCAGTACGACGTCGGGGCCGGGCCGGGGCTGACCTCGGGGGCGGTCTCGGCGCCGGCGCGGGTCTCCTCGCCCAGGAGTTCGCGGGCGAGGAGGGTGGCGCCGGCGACCGCGCCCGGCATCAGGAAGACCGCGACGAACGGGACCAGGAAGGCCAGGCCGAGCGGGGTGCCGTAGCCCCAGACCAGCATTTTGCGGGAGCGCAGCAGGGTGAGGCGGTCGCGCATCTGGACGCCGCGCCGCTGGAGGGCTACGGAGGTCAGCTCCTCGGTGAGGAAGAAGCCGGTGACGAAGAACCCGATCACGGGGACGACGGTCTGTCCGACCACGGGGATGAAGCCGAGCGCGAAGAGGAGTACGCCCCAGACGGCGGCGCGGACCAGGAGGCGCAGGCTGTCGCGGGCGGAGATCCACAGGTCCCGCCAGAGCGGCAGCTCGGACTCGGGGGCGGTGCCGTCCGGGGAGACGTCGCGGTCGACCCGTTCGGACAGGCTCTCGTAGAAGGGCTGGCCGATCAGCAGGGTCACCGCGGTGAAGGTGAGGACGGCCAGCAGCAGGGCGAGGGCGAACAGCACGGCGGTGAGGAACCCGCGGAACAGGCCGAGCCAGGGGCTGGACCAGTCGTCGGCGAAGGGGGTGGCCCAGCCGACGAAGTCCGCGCCCCACAGGGCGAGGGCCACCAGCGCCGCCGCGTACAGGACCAGGGTGATCAGCCCTGGCAGCAGGCCGAAGCCGTAGCTCTTGCCGTGCCGGGCCACCCAGCGCTGGCCCTGCAGAAGATGGCCGAATCCCGCCCCAAGATCACGCATGGGGGAACTCTATCGGCCGGGCCCGGCGCCCCGGGACCGTCAAGGGGCAAGCGTGACCGTGATGTTGCCGCGGGTCGCCTTGGAGTACGGGCAGACCTGGTGGGCCTGGGCGAGGAGGCCGCGGGCGGTGGCGGCGTCCACGGTCGGGATGGCGGCGGATATCTCGACGATCAGGCCGAAGCCGTCGTCGTTCCTGCCGATGCCGACCTTGGCGGTGACGGTGGAGCCGGTGAGGTCGACGCCCTCCTGGCGGGCGACGACGCCGAGGGCGCCCTGGAAGCAGGCGCTGTAACCGGCGGCGAAGAGCTGCTCGGGGTTGGTGCCGGCGCCGCTGCCGCCCATCTCCTTGGGCGGGTTGACGACGACGTCGAGCTTGCCGTCGTCGGTGGCGACGCGGCCGTCGCGGCCGTTCTCGGCGGTGGCGACGGCGGTGTACTGGACGTCGGACTGCTGGATCGGCATGCGGGTGCCTTCCGCTCGGCTTTCGCTGACCGGAATGAAGTTACCGCATGCCGAAACCTCCGGGAAGGTGCCGTCAGAGCTTGACGATCATCTTTCCGGTGTTGTCGCCGCGCAGCACGCCGAAGAAAGCGTCCAGGTTGTTCTCGATGCCCTCGACGACGGTCTCGCGGTACTTGAGCCGGCCCTCGCGCACCCAGGGGCCGACCTCCTCGACGAACTGCGGCTGGAGGTCATAGTGGTCGCCGACCAGGAAGCCCTCGATGCGGCCGCGGGTCTGGATGAGGCGGGCGAGGTTCTTCGGGCCGGGGGCGGGCTCGGTGTTGTTGTAGACCGAGATCATGCCGCAGACGGCGATCCGGCCGTCCCGGTTGAGGGAGCCGATGGCGGCCTCCAGGTGGTCGCCGCCGACGTTGTCGAAGTAGACGTCGATCCCGTCCGGGGCGGCGGCCCGGAGCTGACGGCTGACGTCGCCGTCCTTGTAGTTGAAGGCGGCGTCGAACCCGTACTCCTCCGTCAGCAGCTTGACCTTCTCCGCCGACCCGGCCGACCCGATGACCCGCGAGGCGCCCTTCAGCTTGGCGAGCTGCCCGACCTGGCCGCCCACGGCACCCGCGGCGCCGGAGACGAAGACCGCGTCGCCCTCCTTGAAGGAGGCGGTGCGCAGCAGCCCGGCGTAGGCGGTGAGGCCGGTCATGCCGAGCACACCGAGGTACGTCGACAGCGGCGCGGCCTCGGGGTCGACCTGGACGGCGTTCCTGGCGTCCACGACGGCGTACTCGCGCCAGCCGAAGAAGTGCAGGACGTGGTCGCCGACGGCGATGTTCTCGGCTTTCGAGGCGACGACCTCGCCGACCGCGCCGCCCTGCATGGGCTTGCCCAGCTCGTAGGGGGCGACGTAGGACTTGGCGGCGCTCATCCTCCCGCGCATGTACGGGTCGACGGAGACGTACTTGTTGCGGACCAGCACCTGGCCCGCGCCGGGGGTGGGGAGGTCCGCCTCGACCAGCGCGAAGTCCTCCTCCTTGGGCCAGCCGACCGGGCGGCTGAGCAGGTGCCATTCGCGGTTGACGGAGGGGAGGGCGGGGGACTCGGTCATGTGCGGGTGCCTTTCCGGAAGTGAGCGGTGGTAGTTAAGGACCTGAAACAACCATGCAGCTGAACATTTCAGGTTGTCAAACAATAGGTACCCTGTATGTATGGCCGCCCCGCATCAGACCCGCCGTCCGGACCCGCTGACCCTGGAAGTGGTCCAGCTCATCGGCGAGGCGGTGGCCCGGTTCCACGCGGACTACGAGGAGGCGGCGGCGGAGCACGCGCTGACCGGCGCGCAGGCGCGGCTGCTGAGCCTGCTGTCACTGGAGCCGCTGCCGATGCGCAGGCTGGCCCGCAAGCTGCGCTGCGAGCCGTCCAACGTCACGGGCATCGTGGACCGGCTGGCGGCGCGGGGCCTGGTGGAACGACGCTCCGACCCCGGCGACCGCCGGGTGAAGGTGGCGGCGGTCACGGCGGAGGGCGCGCGGGTGGCGCGGAGTCTGCGGGGGGCGCTGCGATTCGCCCGCGAACCGCTGGCCGGGTTGTCGGAGGAGCAGCGGGGGGCGTTGCGGGACGCGTTGCGGTTGATGGTGGGGGTGGAGGAGGGGGCGGAGGGGTGACGCGGGGGGGGCGGTTACGCGTCGGACTCGTACTGGGGCTCGTGCGGGGAGCGGCGGTCGGCGCCTTCCGGTTCCGCTTGGGGCACGGTCATCCGATCCTGATCTGGTAGCGCAGACTCTGCCGTTGGGCAGGCATCACCATACGGTCGGCCTGGACCGGGCGGTCGTCGCGGTCGACGGTGAGGCGGGTGAGGCGGAGGACCGGCTCGTCCGGCGCGGTTTCCAGCATCCGGCGCTCCTCCTCGTCGGGCATCGCGGCCACCACGTCCTCGGTCACCAGGACGCCGACGTGCCCGAGCTCGGCGAGGAGGGAGACGGCTCCGCCCCGGATTCTGCCGGTCCGGGCCAGGGCGGTGCCCTGGGCGATGGCCAGCGGGTAGTAGGTGTCGGTCAGCTCGTTCGGCCGCTCGTCGAGGAGGATCAGTCGGCGGCGCACGACGACCGGTTCCCCCTCGGTGATGCCGAGCAGCGCCGCGATCTCGGCCGGTGCGGGGGTCTCGCCGGCGTGCAGGATGCGCTGGGCGCCCCGGCGTCCTTGCGCCGCGGCCTCGGCGGCCCAGGCATCGCCCCGGCCCTTCTCCTGCGGCGTCAGATACGGCAGAGATGTGCTGATCCAGCTGCTCGCACCCATGAAGCCCTCCTCGCGGCCGGTGTGCCGGGCCCAGCGGGGCTCCACAGTAGGTGACTTCGCTCAGGTGCGGCGCGGTTTCCTGACCGTCCCACCGGACTGCTCGCCCGGCCCGACCGGTGGCGGGGCCGGGCGCGGGTCACGGTCGGACCAGGAGTGTGGGCACGGGGCAGAAGCGCGTTTCTCCGGATTCCCCGGCCACGCTCTTCCTCCAGAAGCCGGTGCACGCCTCCCGTATCACCTCGGTGATCCCGCCGTAGCGGCTCGCGAATTCGGTCAGCGCGGTGAAGGACCGGTTCGCGTCACCGAGATCGGCGAAGTGCGCCGTGTACAGGAAGTTGCCCGACTGCGAGATCTGCTCGTAGTAGCCCAATTCCCCGAGGATCTCACCGAGCCGCAGTTCGACGGGATTGCGGGAGCGGGCGTGCTGGGCGATGCGCTGTTCCAGCGGTCCCGGGGACCAGGGGCCGGCCCGGCCGGGGATCTTGAGGTGAATGTCCGCGGCCCGGCCGCAGTCCAGGGACACGCCACTGCGCAGCGCCTCCTGAGCCGTCGTCGGCACCGTCACCTTGCGAAAGGTGAGGGCCTGGTGAGGCACGTGGTCCAGGGTTTCGGAGGTCGGCGGGCGCGCGGGCAGGTGCCGGGCGTAATCGCCGCGGTACACCTCGGACTCGATGAACCCGAGTGCCTCGGGGTGGCTGTCGACGAGTTCACGTGCCCTGTCGGTCCTCTCTTCGAGGAGCGCCACCAGACGGCTCCGGCCGGCCCGGGAGCCGTCCACCACGAACTGCTGGGTGAAGTTGTGGTGGTACCCGGTCGGCTGAGGGCCGGCGAAGTCGTGCGGCTCGAAACCGAGGGCGACGAGCCCCGACACAAGTCCCGGGTCCACTGTCGTGAGCCCGACATGCGCCTCGAACGTCGTGTGGTCCGGCGGGTCGGCGACGCGCTGCCCGGTGATCTGGCGGGTCACGTCGGTCAGCCTGCCGCGCCTTTCGGGAACGGCGAGTGCCTCCCGGGCGATTTCGCCGCACAGTTCGTCGGAGAATTGTGCGAACGGCTGCCTCTCCTCACACAACGGAAGTGTTTCCGGAGAGTAGGTGAACGTTTTCATCGCGGCGATGACAGCGGAGAGGCGCAGGTTTTGCCCGGCGCCGATCATTTCGTCGCCCGCTTCCCACGTATGTACACGGATCACTTTCTCGCTCCTTTTGTGCGTCCGGTGAGAAGAAGGCTGGCAGACAGCCGGGACGACAGCCAGATCCTTCAGGCACCTGAAGACCTTTGAAGACGGCAGGCCGCTCATACGCCGCCCGGCGAACGCCAACACTGTGAGACATGGCGAACACAAAGCAGACGTGGTGGTGGAGGCAGTGGGGATGGCGCCGGACGGCCGCGGTGATCGGCTGCGCGATCGGCCTGATGCTGTCGTGGTGGGGCGCTCGGTCCGAGGGCTATTCTGGTTTGTCCGGCAACGTTCTGGGCCAGATTCTCGGTGACGCACTCGTGGCCGCGATCGTCCTGGCGAGGAACGGCTCGTGTGCCGAGCCGGACCGGCGTCCGCGCGGTCGGCGCCACCAGCGACCGGTGTCCCACTCCGCGCGTCACCGGACAGACCAGCGCAACACCGCGGGGCCAGGGGGTACCCGCGGCCGACCCGCGCGCCGGACGCCGTGCGCTCGGCCGGCACGGCACATCGGCGTCTTCACACGGGGGCGGTGGCATGGAGTCCTTCGGTCAACTGCTGCGGCGACTGCGGCAGGAGGCAGGTCTCTCGCTGGCCGCCCTCGCCACCCGCTCGGACGTCTCCAAGTCGCATATCGGCAACCTCGAATCCGGCGTCCGGCAGCCGACTCCGGCCGTCGCCCGCGCACTGGACAAGGCGTTGGGCGCCGGTGGCTTCCTGGTGGCAGTGGCCGCGGGAGCTGATCCGGTGAAGCGCCGCACGATGCTGGCCGGCATGGGCCTCGTGCTCGGGGCCGAGGCGGCGGGCGGGGACGTGACGTCGCTCGCCGAGCAGGTGCGTCAGTCGCTGATGGCGTCGCTCGGGGCCACCGTCGACGACTGGCACGAGATCGCCGAGGCCCACGGCCGCGACTACATGCTGGTGAGCGCCCCGGAGTTGCAGGGCCGGCTGCTCGGGGACCTGGCCGCGCTCAGGACCGCGCTGCCCGAGAACGCCGCACTGTGGTCGGTCGCGTGTCGTCTTTCGGCGCTGGAGGCCATGACGTCGACGTCGCTCGGCGACCCAACGGCGGGCGACCGCTGGTGGCGCACGGCCCGACTCGCCGCCTCCAGGTCCGGTGACGCGTCGGTGCTGTCATGGCTGCTGGGCCGCGAGGCCTTCCGGGCGGCGCACGAGGAAGTCCCGCCCCTGACCGTGCTGCGCATGGCGGAGGATGTCGAAGCGGTCGAGGCCCACGCGGCCCGGGCGTGGGCGTTCGCCCGGCTGGGCGACCGCAGGGCCGCGACGACGGCCATCGGCGCCGCGCACCGGGCTCTTGCCCGTCTGCCGGTCACCGCCCGTCCCACGATGTACCGGATGCCGACGTGGCGGCTGGGCCTGGCCGAGGGCCGGGTCTTCGCCTTGCTGGGTGACACCCGCTCGATGTGGTCCGCGCTCGCCGAAGTCCCGCCGCACCTGACCGAGTGGGTCGCCCAGCGCGAGATCTGCATAGCCCTGGCGGAGTCGGCGAGCGGAGACCGGCCTTCCGCACTGGCCCGGACAGAGGCCGCCCTTGCCGCCCTGCCCGAGGTGAGACAGGTCTCGGTGGTCCGCAGCCTGGCCCGGGAAGTGGCCCTCGTCGAGCCCGGCGAATGACCGGACCGCCGGACACGGCCGCGCGCCATCGCATCCCCCGCGCACTACGAACACCACCACAGCCACTGGCTGCACGTCTCCGAAGCCGAAGGCTCCGGGTCGGAGGTCGAGGGGTCCGGGTCGGAGGCGGCCGGGGTGGAAGGGGAGTCGTCCGCCGGGGTGGTCGCCGCGGGGGGTGTCGAGGAGGCTCCCGGGGTGGTGGCCCGGGAGGTGGTCGGGTCCGTGCCGGTGTCGTCTTCCGGAGCGCCGGAGTCCGTCGCGTCCGTCGTGTCCGACGCGTCCGGGTCGGCCGAGGTCGGGGCCGAGGCGTCCGGGGACGCCGTACCCGTCGCGCCGGCGGACGTCGCGTCGTCCAGGGGGGCGGCCGTGGTGCCCGGCGAGGCGGACTGGTCCGCGCCGGACTCGGGGGCCTCCTCGTCGGAGGTGACCGGCTTGGAGGACGGGAAGCCGGGGACGTCGGTGCCGAGTTCGGCCAGGCTCAGGCCGCCGGCCGCGAGGACGAACCCGGCGGCGATGAGCAACGTACGGCGGCGGCGTCTGCGGTGGGCCGCCGCCTTGCGGTCGCGCCGGCCGGTGTCGCTGTCGGCGGGCCCGGCGACGGCGGGGCCGTGCTCCCGGCTCCGGCGACCGCCGGACCGCTCCTCGCGACGCCGGGCGGCGCGGCCCTGCGGGGCGGCCGGGGCCGCGCCGAGGCCGCCGAGATCCGCCGCCTCGTCCGCGTCCCCCGGCCGCGAGGCCGGTATGTCCCCGCCGCCTCGCCCGCCACGGTCCCGCACTGCCGCTGCCGCTGCCGCGGCGTCGGCTCCGGGTTCCCCCGCCGCCCCCGCCGCCTCGGCGGAGTCGGGGGCCGAGTCCGGTGCCGGCGCGGCCGGCGTGCCGCAGCCCGGGCAGGCCAGGGCGCCGTTGAGGTGCCGTTGGCACGGGTCGCAGTAGTCCATGTCGGTGGAAGGTTAAGTTCCGCGCCGACCCGCTTCCTAGTGCCGCCTGTGAAGGTTGTGTGGGAACCGGCCACCGTGAAGCCCCACGAGGTTTCGAAACTCCCGAAACCGTTATGTGTCCGACCCATTGACACTCCCGCCGCCCCGTCCTTACTGTCACGCCAGCATTTCGAACGAGTGACGAAATATCGAACGTAGCGAAGGGCAACTGTCGTGCGCATCACCGGAATCAGCACGCACGTGGTCGGAACGCCGTGGCGCAACCTGACCTACGTCCAGGTGCACACCGACGAGGGCCTCACCGGAGTCGGCGAGACCCGGATGCTGGGGCACACCGACGCGCTGCTGGGGTACTTGAAGGAGGCCGAGGTCAATCACATTCTCGGCTCCGATCCGTTCGCTGTCGAGGACCTCGTCCGGCGCATGAAGTACGGCGACTACGGGCGGGCCGGCGAGATCGTGATGTCCGGGATCGCCGTGATCGAGACGGCCTGCTGGGACATCAAGGGCAAGGCCCTCGGGGTGCCGGTGTGGCAGCTGCTCGGCGGCAAGGTCACCGACAAGGTCAAGGCGTACGCCAATGGGTGGTACACCACCGAGCGGACGCCGGAGGCGTATCACAAGGCCGCCGAGGGGGTCGTGGCGCGCGGGTACCGGGCGCTGAAGATCGACCCGTTCGGGACCGGGCACTTCGAGCTGGACCACGCGCAGACGCTGTACGCCGTGTCGCTGATCGAGGCCGTGCGGGACGCCATCGGGCCGGACGCCGAGCTGATGCTGGAGATGCACGGCCGGTTCTCGCCCTCGACGGCGGTCCGGCTCGCGCGCGAGCTCGCGCCGTTCAAGCCGGCCTGGCTGGAGGAGCCGGTGCCGCCGGAGAACCTCCGGGCGCTGAAGAAGGTCGCCGAGAAGGTGGACATCCCGGTGGCCACCGGTGAGCGGATCCATGACCGGATCGAGTTCCGGGAGCTGTTCGAGGACCAGTCCGTCGACATCATCCAGCCGGACGTCGGCCACATCGGTGGTATCTGGGAGACCCGCAAGCTGGCCGCCACCGCCGAGACGCACTACACGCTCGTCGCGCCGCACAACGTCGGCGGGCCGGTGCTCACCGCCGCCTCGCTCCAGGTCGGGTTCACCTCGCCCAACTTCAAGATCCTCGAACACTTCAACGACTTCGCGGACGCGGAGATCAAGAAGGTCGTCAAGGGCGCCCCGTACGTGGACCCGGAGGACGGGTGCTTCCACCTGTCCGACGCGCCGGGGCTCGGGGTCGAGCTGGACACCGACGCCGCCGCCGAGTTCCCGCAGCAGCAGGCCCGGTTCGACCTGTGGGCCGAGGGCTGGGAGCAGCGCAAGCCGAAGGGCACGCAGCAGTGAGCAGCGCCGTCGTCGTCCGGGCGCCCGGCGCGCACGAGCTGGTCCCGCACGAGCCGCGCGACCCGGCGGCCGGCGAGGCGCTGGTGCGCGTCCACGCGGCCGGGATCTGCGGCAGCGACCGTGAGGTGTACCAGGGCAACCGGCCCGAGGGGTACGTCCGTTATCCGCTGGTTCCCGGGCACGAGTGGTCCGGGACCGTCGAGGCGGTCGGGGCCGGGGTGCCGGTCTCGCTGGTCGGGCGGAAGGTCGTCGGCGAGGGGTTCCGCAACTGCCAGGTCTGCGACCGGTGCCACGCGGGCGAGACAACGTTGTGCGGCGCCGGGTACGAGGAGACCGGGTTCACCCAGCCCGGCGCGATGGCGCCGACGCTGACCCTGCCGGCCCGGCTGCTGCACGTGCTGCCGGACGACGCGGACCTGACCGCCGCCGCCCTGCTGGAACCGGCCGCCTGCATCGCCGCCGCCGCGCTCAAGGCCCAGGCCCGGCCGGGCGAGCGGGTGGCCGTGGTCGGCACCGGCACGCTCGGGATGTTCGCGGTGCAGTTCCTGGCCGCCGGATCGCCCGGTGAGCTGCTGGTGGTCGGCACCCGGGACGACCGTCGCGCGCTCGCCCTCCAGTACGGGGCGAGTGACTTCCGTACGAAGGACCAGGAGCTGCCCGGCGACTTCGACGTCGTCATCGAGACCGCCGGGTCCGCCGACGCCGCCCGGACCGCCGCCGCGCTGCTCAGGCGCGGCGGGCGGCTGGTGCTGACCGGCATCCCGGCGGCCGGGGCCGACGGGCTGGACCCCACCGACCTGGTGGTGCGGCAACTGGAGGTGCACACCGTCTTCGGGGCGCCGCCGGACGCCTGGGCGCACACCGTCCGGGTGTTCGCCGCCGGGCTGCTCGACCCGCTGCCGCTGGTGACGCACGAGTTGCCGCTCGCCGAGTTCGGCCACGCCATCGAGCTGGTCGGGTCCGGCGATCCCAAGGTCGGCAAGGTCCTGCTGCGTCCATAGCCGTACGCCGGTACGGGGGCGACCTGACGGTCCCCGTACCGGCGTACACCCACTGTCTTCCCCCGCAAGCCGCCGTACGCCGCGAACCCGGTACGGCCTATCGAACCGGTTTTGCCGAACCGGTCTTATCGACCACGAAGGACATCCTGTGACCGACGCTTCCGCCACGGCAGCCCGCCGGCCCGGTGAGCAGGCGCTCACCGCCCTCGGCCTGGGCGCGCCCGCCCTCGACCCCGCCGACGCCTCGCCGCACACCTTCCCCGGGGGCGGCCGCTGGCGCACCGAGGTTCCCTCCTGCGAGGGGCCCGAGGCGCTGGCGGTGGTGCTGAAGGAGTCCTCGCGCCTGGATGTGCCGATCCACCGGATCAGCCAGGGCAGCGGCGTGTGGATGCTCTCCGACGCCGAGATCACCGAGATGGTCGAGGCCACCGCCGAACGCGACATCGAGCTGTGCCTGTTCACCGGCCCGCGCGGCACCTGGGACATCGGCGGGTCCACCCGGACCGACTCCGGCGGCGGGGGGCTCAGGGCGCGCGGCCACGACGCCGTCGCCGGATGCGTCGAAGACGCCGTACGGGCCACCGAGCTGGGGGTGAAGTGCCTGCTCGTCGCCGACGAGGGGGTGCTGTGGACGCTGCACCGGGCGCGGGTCGCGGGGATCATCCCCGCCGACACGACCCTCAAGGTCTCCGCGCTCATCGGGCCGGTCAACCCGGCCGCCTTCGCCGTCTACGAGCGACTCGGCGCCGACTCCGTCAACGTGCCCAGCGATCTGACGCTGGATCATCTCACGGAGATCCGCCGGGTGTCGGCGGCGCCGATGGACATGTACATCGAGGCGCCCGACGACCTGGGCGGATATGTGCGGATGTACGAGGTGGCCGAACTGATCCGGCGCGGCGCGCCGCTGTACCTGAAGTTCGGCCTGTCGAAGTCGCCGGGGATCTACCCGTACGGCCACCACCTGCGCGACCTCACCCTGGCCACCGCCAAGGAGCGGGTGCGGCGCGGGCGGCTGGCGCTGGATCTGCTGCAACGGCACGGCGCCGAGGGGGAGATGGCCGCGCCCGGCACCCGGCTGCCCGGGTCGCTCAACCGGTTCGAGATCTCGTCATAACGTTCTGGAAACTCTCTTCTCAAAACAAGACACGACCGCGCACAATCCGACACACCTCGTCTCGGTTTCCCCTCGCACACATCAAGGATGATGATCATGCGTAACCGCAGAGCCGCACTCGCCGCGATGGCCTCGGCCGCCTCCCTCGCCCTGACCCTGTCCGCCTGCGGCCAGAGCAGCGAGGGCGGCAGCGAGGAGGACAAGGGCGACAGCAAGGGCGCCACCATCGGCATCGCGATGCCGACCAAGTCCTCCGAGCGCTGGATCGCCGATGGCGCCAACGTGGTCAAGGAGCTGGAGTCCAAGGGCTACAAGACCAAGCTGGTCTACGGCGAGGACGACCCCGACCAGCAGGTCTCCCAGATCGAGAACCTGATCACGCAGGGCGTGAAGGCGCTGATCATCGCGGCCATCGACAACAAGTCGATGAACAACGTGGTGCAGCAGGCCAAGGACGCCGACATCCCGGTGATCTCCTACGACCGGCTGATCCTGGGCACCGAGAACGTCGACTACTACGCCTCCTTCGACAACGAGAAGGTCGGTGAGCTCCAGGGCAACTACATCCTGGAGAAGCTCGGTCTGAAGGACGGCAGCGAGAAGGGCCCGTTCAACATCGAGCTGTTCGCCGGCTCGAACGACGACAACAACACCCGCTACTTCTTCAACGGCGCGATGAAGGTGCTCAAGCCCTACATCGACAAGAAGCAGCTCGTCATCCGCTCGGGGCAGACCGCCCTGAACCAGGTCACCACCCTGCGCTGGGACGGCGGCACCGCCCAGAAGCGGATGGACGACATCCTGACGTCGGCGTACAAGAGCGAGCGGGTGGACGCGGTCCTGTCGCCGTACGACGGCATCTCGATCGGCATCCTGTCCGCCCTGAAGTCCGACGACTACGGCTCCAAGAGCAAGCCGCTGCCGATCGTCACCGGCCAGGACGCCGAGCTGGCCTCGGTGAAGTCGATCATCGCCGACGAGCAGTCGATGACGGTGTACAAGGACCTGCGCCAGCTGGCGAAGGTGTCCGCGAACATGGTCGACGGCCTGCTCAACGACAAGAAGCCCGAAGTCAACGACACCAAGACGTATGACAACGGTGCCAAGGTCGTGCCGGCCTACCTGCTTGAGCCGGTCGCCGTCGACAAGGACAACTACCAGAAGGAGCTCGTCGACTCCGGCTACATCAAGGCCGACGACCTCAAGTAACCGCCGGCACCGAGTGATTGGAAGGCACGACCATGGCGGGACCCGTCCTGGAAATGCGCTCGATCGTCAAGACCTTTCCCGGCGTCAAGGCGCTGTCGGACGTCAATCTGACCGTCCGGCAGGGCGAGGTCCACGCCATCTGCGGGGAGAACGGCGCCGGCAAGTCGACGCTGATGAAGGTGCTCTCCGGCGTTCATCCGCACGGCACCTACGAGGGCGACATCCTCTTCGAGGGACAGCCCTGCTCCTTCAAGGACATCCGGGCCAGTGAGCAGCACGGCATCGTGATCATCCACCAGGAGCTGGCGCTGGTGCCCTATCTCCCCATCGCGGAGAACATCTTCCTCGGCAACGAGCACGCCGCCCGCGGCTTCATCAACTGGAACGACACCCTGCGGCACGCCACCGAGCTGCTGCGCCGGGTCGGTCTGGACGAGCACCCGGAGACCCGGGTGGCGGACATCGGCGTCGGCAAGCAGCAGCTCGTCGAGATCGCCAAGGCGCTGTCGAAGAAGGTGAAGCTGCTCATCCTCGACGAGCCGACCGCGGCGCTGAACGACGAGGACAGCGGCAAACTGCTCGACCTGATCCTCCAGTTGAAGGAACAGGGCATCACCTCGATCATCATCTCGCACAAGCTGAACGAGATCCGCCGGGTCGCCGACTCGGTGACCATCCTGCGGGACGGGCGGACCATCGAGACGCTGGATGTGAAGGCCGCGGAGACCACCGAGGACCGGATCATCTCCGGGATGGTCGGCCGGGACCTGGAGCACCGCTTCCCGGAGCGCTCCCCGCACCAGCCGGAGGCCGGGCAGGCACCGGCCCTGGAGATCCGCGGCTGGACCGTGCACCACCCCATCGACCAGCAGCGCAAGGTGGTCGACGACGTCTCGCTGAACGTCCGGCGCGGCGAGATCGTCGGCATCGCGGGCCTGATGGGCGCCGGGCGCACCGAACTGGCGATGAGCGTCTTCGGCCGCACCTACGGCCGGTACGCGGGCGGCACGGTGCTGAAGGACGGCACGGAGATCCGTACCAAGACCGTCCCGGAGGCGGTCAAGCACGGGATCGCGTACGTCACCGAGGACCGCAAGCACTACGGGCTCAACCTCATCGACACCATCGGGCGCAACATCTCGCTCAGCGCCCTGGGCAAGGTGGCCAAGCGCGGGGTGGTGGACGAGCACGGCGAGCGGCAGGTCGCCGAGGGCTTCCGCAAGTCGATGAACATCAAGGCGCCGACCGTGTTCGAGCCGGTGGGCAAGTTGTCCGGCGGCAACCAGCAGAAGGTCGTGCTCAGCAAGTGGATCTTCGCGGGTCCGGACGTGCTGATCCTGGACGAGCCGACGCGCGGCATCGACGTCGGCGCGAAGTACGAGATCTACACGGTCATCGACCAACTGGCCGCCCAGGGCAAGGCGGTCGTCTTCATCTCCTCCGAGCTGCCGGAGCTGCTCGGCATGTGCGACCGCATCTACACCATGGCCGCGGGGCGGCTGACCGGTGAGTTCTCGCGGGCCGAGGCCTCGCAGGAATCGCTGATGCGGCAGATGACGAAGGACAAAGAGGTAACCCGATGAGCACGGATGTGACCGCCAAGTCGCCGGCCCCCGCGCCGGCCGGGAAGGGCGGGCCGGCCGGCGGCGACGGCCTGCTCCAGCTGATGCTGGACGGCATGCGCCGCAACATGCGGCAGTACGGCATGCTGTTCGCCCTCGGCCTGATCGTGGTGCTGTTCGCGGTCTGGACCGGCGGCGACCTGCTGCTGCCGCGCAACGTCTCCAACCTGGTGCTGCAGAACAGCTACATCCTGATCCTCGCGATCGGCATGATGCTGGTGATCATCGCGGGCCACATCGACCTGTCGGTCGGCTCGCTGACGGCGTTCATCGGCTCGATGGCCGCCGTGTTCATGGTCAAACACGATCTGCCCTGGCCCCTCGCGCTGGTCCTGTGCCTCCTCATGGGCGCGATCGCGGGCGCGGTGCAAGGGTTCTTCATCGCGTACGGCGGCATACCGTCGTTCATCGTGACCCTGGCCGGGATGCTGATCTTCCGCGGGCTGACCGAGATCTTCCTGGAGGGGCAGACCCTCGGCCCGTTCCCGGAGGGCCTGCAGAAGGTCGCCAACGGCTTCATGCCCGAGGTCGGCCCGGACACCAATTACCACAACCTCACCCTGCTGCTGGGCATCGCGCTGATCGCGTTCGTGGTCTTCCAGGAGCTGCGGGACCGCAAGCGGCAGCAGGAGTTCGACCTGGACGTGCTGCCGGCCAAGCTGTTCGGCCTGAAGCTGGTGGCGCTGGCCGCCGCGGTCCTCGTCGTCACGATGCTGCTCGCCAGCTACAAGGGCGCCCCGATCGTGCTGCTGATCCTGGGCGTGCTGCTGGTCGGCTTCGGCTATGTGATGCGCAACGCGATCATCGGCCGGCACATCTACGCCATCGGCGGCAACCTCCCGGCGGCCAAGCTGTCGGGGGTGCGGGACAAGAAGGTCACCTTCCTGGTCTTCGTGAACATGGGCATGCTCGCGGCCCTGGCGGGTCTGGTGTTCGCCGCCCGCTTCAACGCGGCCTCGCCCAAGGCGGGCCTCAACTTCGAGCTGGAGGCCATCGCCGCCTCGTTCATCGGCGGGGCGTCGATGAGCGGCGGCGTGGGCACGGTCCTCGGCGCGATCATCGGCGGTCTGGTCCTGGGCGTGCTGAACAACGGCATGAACCTCGTCGGCATCGGCACCGACTGGCAGCAGGTCATCAAGGGCCTGGTGCTGCTGGCGGCGGTCGGCTTCGACGTGTGGAACAAGCGCAAGGTCGGTTCGTAGGTCAGTTCGGGGCCCGGTCCGGCAGCGGACCGGGCCCCTTTCCTTGTCAAGGGAGAGCCGCATGGAACTGAGCAGACGTACGGTCATCGCGGGCGCCGCGGCGGCGGGGGTCGCCGCCACGGCGGTCGGCGGCACGGCGCAGGCAGCGGGGGGAGGCAGGAAGCCGGTGAAGGAGCTCTTCGGCACGCTCGCCGACGGGACGAAGGTGTACCGCTGGTCGCTGGCGAACGGCGGCACCCGGATGAAGGTGCTGTCATACGGCGGTGTCGTGCAGTCCCTGGAGATACCGGACCGGCGCGGCCGGTACGCGAACGTCTCCCTGGGCTTCGACAACCTCGACGACTACGTGGCCCGCAGCCCGCACTTCGGCGCGCTGATCGGCCGCTACGGCAACCGCATCGCGGGGGGCCGCTTCACCCTGGACGGCACCGCCTACCAGCTCTCCGTCAACGACGGCGAGAACTCGCTGCACGGCGGCGCGCTCGGCTTCGACTACCGGGTGTGGGACGTGGAGCCATTCACGTCCGGCTCGGACGTCGGCCTGGTGCTGCACTACACCAGCGTCGACGGCGAGATGGGCTACCCGGGCACCCTGAAGTCCACCGTCACCTACACCCTCACCCGGGCCGGCGACTGGCGCATCGACTACGCGGCCACCACCGACAAGGCCACCGTCGTCAACCTCACCAGCCACGTCTACTGGAACCTGGCCGGCGAGGGCAGCGGCACCATCGAGGACCACGAGCTGTCCATCGCCGCGTCCCGGTTCACCCCCACCGACGCCGGTCTGATCCCCACCGGCGAGCTGGCGAAGACCGGCGGCACCCCCTTCGACTTCCGCCGCGCCAAGCCGATCGGCCGGGACATCCGCGCCGCGCACGAGCAACTGGTCCTCGCCAAGGGCTTCGACCACAACTGGGTGCTCGACAAGGGCAGCACCGCCCGGCCCGAGCACATCGCCACCCTGCGCGACCCGTCCTCCGGCCGCTCCCTGAAGATCGCCACCGACCAGCCCGGCCTGCAGTTCTACTCGGGCAACTTCCTCGACGGCACCCTCACCGGCACCGGCGGCCGGCTCTACCGGCAGGGCGACGCGCTGTGCCTGGAGACCCAGCACTACCCGGACTCGCCGAACCAGCCGTCGTTCCCGTCGACGGTCCTGCGGCCCGGCGAGACCTACCGCACGTCGACGGTCCACTCGTTCGGTTCCTGAACCCTTGCCGTCACCGTTTCTCCACATGAGCTGAACGGCGGCGCACACCGGTCCGTACTCAGGGGCGGCCCGCGCTCCCCCGCGCGGGCCGCCCCTGCTACGGAGGTTCCCTTGGCCGGCAACGTCACCTCGCTGTTCCGCTCCACCGCGGCCCACAGCCCGTCGATGGCGGCCCTGGCCCGGGAGAGCGACGGCGCGGGACCGGTGGACTTCTGCATCCCGTGCAACCCGTACTTCCCGACACCGCAGATGTTCGAGGCGATGGCGAGCCGCCTGCGGGACATCATCACGTACTACCCGAGCGGCGCCGACACCATCACGGCCGAGCTGTGCGGGCTGCTGCGGCTGCCGCCGCAGTGCGTGGCGATGGGCAACGGCTCCACCGAACTGATCACCTGGATCGACCATCTGCTGGTCCGCGAGTCGCTCGCCGTGCCGGTGCCCACCTTCGGCCGCTGGACCGACCAGCCGATGGAGACCGGCAAGCGGGTCGACATGTTCCCGCTCCAGGAGTCCAGCGGCTTCGCCCTGGACCTCGCGCAGTACGCCGAGTTCATCCGGGCCCGCGGCACCCGGGTGGCCGTCATCTGCAACCCCAACAACCCCGACGGCGGCTACCAGCACAAGCAGACGCTGGTGCAGTTCATGGACGCGATGGCCGACCTGGACCTGGTGGTGATCGACGAGTCGTTCCTGGAGTTCGCCGACGCGGAGGCGGAACCGTCCGTGGTGCAGGAGGCCATGCTCCGCCCCAACGTCATCGTGCTGCGCAGCCTCGGCAAGAACTTCGGCCTGCACGGCATCCGGTTCGGCTACCTGGTCGCCAACCCGGCGCTGGCCGGCAAGGTCCGCGCCATGCTCCCCAAGTGGAACCTCAACTCCTTCGCCGAGCACGTGGTGTTCATGCTGCGCGACCACGGCACGGAGTACGCGCGGAGCCTGCTGCAGGTCCGCCGGGACCGCCTGGAGATGTCCAGCCAGCTCTCCTCGCTGCCCGGCCTGACCGTCTACCCCTCCCAGGGCAACTTCCTCTTCGTGCGGCTGCCCGTCGGCGCCGAGGGCACCGTGGTCCGGGACCGGCTGCTCACCGAACACCGGGTCCTGGTCCGCGAGTGCGGCAACAAGATCGGCTCCTCCAGCCGCTTCCTGCGGCTCGTGGTGCGCCCCCAGAGCGACGTGCACCGCCTGGTGTCCGGCCTGGAACAGGTGCTCTACGGCACCCGGAGAGG
Source organism: Streptomyces sp. JW3 (assembly GCF_052216785.1). Lineage (NCBI taxonomy): Bacteria > Bacillati > Actinomycetota > Actinomycetes > Kitasatosporales > Streptomycetaceae > Streptomyces > Streptomyces sp. JW3. The sequence continues at coordinate 39,528 of NZ_JBQOUX010000052.1, forward strand.
AGCCGCCGGGCCCGAGCAGACCACCGGGACCGGCTACAGCTCGGGCACCGCGGCGGTGGACCGGCTGGTGGGCGAGACGAACGGCGCGGGGACGCCGATGCCGATGCCGATGCCGGCGGTGCCGCAGCAGATACCGCAGCAGGTGCCCCCGTACCACCCGCAGCCGATACCGCAGCAGCCCGCGCCGCAGCCCATCGCGGCCCCGGCGGCGCAGGCCGTACCGCAGCCCTTGCCGCAGCCGGCGGCGTTCCCGCCCGCCACGGGCCCCACCCCGCCGGGCGTCCCCGCCCGCGGCGGCCTCACCGCCGCGCAGGTGCGGGGCACCAACGGCCTGGAGGCGGCCCCGGCCACAGGCTGGCCGGGGCCGCAGAACTGGCCGAACGCGGCGGGCATGGGCCAGACCGGTTAGGCCGGTCAGACCGGGTTGAGCCGCCACTGCTGGCAGGTGTTGTTCAGCCAGGTCCACTGGCGGACGTCGGCCGAGTCCGCGGTCGAGCAGTCGGCCACGTCCGCGACCTTGCCGGTGGCCTGGTTGGTGATACGGACGTAGCCGCTGTCCGTGGCGAGGAAGCGGAACCGCTGGCAGGTGTTGTCCAGCCAGCCCCACTGCCGCAGGTCGGCGCCGTCGGCCGCCGAGCAGTCGGCGGTGTCCAGTACCTTCCCGGTGCCGGCGTTGAGCAGCCGGTGGGTGTCGTCGCCGAGGTCCTGGAGCCGCCAGCGCTGGTGGGCGCCGCCGTCGCAGGTGTACTGCGCGACATTGGCTCCGTCCGCCGTGGAACCGCCGGTCACCTCCAGGCACTTGCCGCTGTTGCGGTTGGTGAGGGTGTAGGTGGCGGCGACCCCGGAGGGCTCCCCGGAGGGTCCGGCCTGGCTTGCCCCGAGGGCCACCGGGGTGCCGAGGTTCGGGGTGCCGTCGGCGTTCCAGGTGAACTTCTGCGCTCTGGTGGTCCGCCCGTTGTCGCAGCCGTCGGAGGCCGAGTCGTTGGCGTGGTAGACGATCCAGTTCTCGGTGCCGTCCGGCGAGGTGAAGAAGCCGTTGTGGCCCGGCCCGTACACCCCGCCCGCGTCACCGCGCTGGAAGACGGGGGTCGGCTTCTTCGTCCAGGACGCCGCGGACGCGGGGTTCGTCCCGGTCAGCTCCAGCTGTCCCAGCTTGTAGTCCGGGGTCCAGCAGCCGCTGGCCGAGTAGACCAGGAAGGTCCGGCCGCCGCGCTGGAGGATCTCCGGCCCCTCGTTGACCGTGCCGCCGACCCGTTCCCAGTCGTACGTCGGGGTCGACACCGTCGTGAACGACGAACTCACCGTGTACGGGTTGGACATCCGCGCGGCGACGAGGTTCTGCGTCCCGCCGCCGCTCGCGCTGCCGAACAGGTAGAGCTGCCCGTTGATGGTCGCCACCGTCGGGTCCAGCATCCAGGAGGAGCCCAGTTGCCCCTTGTAGGTGTACGGGCCGAGCGGATCGGACCCGGCGCTCTCCAGGACGTGGCTGCGCTGGGTGGGGTTGTAGTCGGAGACGTTCTGCCCGGCCACGTAGTACAGGTACCAGTGGCCGTTCAGGTAGTGCAGTTCGGGCGCCCAGATGTTGCAGCAGCGCGAGGACGCGTCGCCCTGCCACACCTGCACGCTGGGCGCGGTGGCCAGGCCGGCCAGGGTCGGGGCCTTGCGGACGGTGATGACGTCGGTCCAGCTCGTCGACACCAGGTAGTAGTTGCCGTCGTGGTACGAGATCCAGGGGTCGGCGCCCTTGACGGACTTGACGGGGTTGGCGAACGTGGCGGCGCTCGCGGCGGACTGCCCGAGCGAGAGGGCCAGCAGGAGGGCCGCCACCAGGGTCAGTAGGCGACGGGCCATCCGCTGCTCCAGTTCAGGAGGTTGATGCCGAGCTTCGGGGTGCCGTTGTCGTTGCCGTCGTAGTAGTGGTAGACGATCAGGTCGCCGTCGGAGTCGTTCATGATCGACTGGCCGCCGGGGCCGATGACGCTGCCGTGCGACTCCAGGACGGGCGTGCCGCCGTTGTTCATCATCGACACGCCGTTCTTGTCGTAGTACGGCCCGGTGACGGAGGTGGCCCGGCCGACCTTGACCTTGTACGTGGAGCTGGCGCCGGCGCAGCAGGTGTCGTACGAGGCGAAGAGGTAGTAGTACCCGTTCCGCTTGACGACGTACGGGGCCTCGACGGCCTTGGTCCCGGTGGGGCGGGAGGCGAGCGAGTAGCGGGTGGTGTTGGAGGAGAGCTGCTTGCCGGTGGCCGGGTTGATCTGGATCATCTTGATGCCGGTCCACCAACTGCCGAAGGACAGCCACCACTTGCCGTCGTCGTCGACGAAGAGGTTGGGGTCGATGGCGTTGTAGTCGCTGGAGCTGTTCGAGGTGTAGACGACGCCGTAGTCGGTCCAGGAGCCCGGCTGGCCGGTGGTGGAGCCCGCCAGTCCGATGGCGGAGGTGTTCACGCCGAACTTTGAGACGGAGTAGTACATCAGGTACTTGCCGCCGTGGTACGAGATGTCCGGCGCCCAGGACTCCGGGACCGAGGAGTACGTCGACCACCAGCTCGGTTTGGCCGAGAAGGCGTCGGCGCCCGCGCTGAAGGCGGTGCGGTCGGTGGACGACTTGCTGGCGATGCCGCCGCCGGTGGCGTAGAGCAGGTACTGGCCGGACGAGGTGCGGATCATCGTCGGGTCGTGGGTGACGACCGAGCCGGTGACGTAGCCGGGGTTCGGGTACGCCTGAGCCGTGCTCGGCAGCAGGGCGAGCAGGGCGGCTGCGGGGAGGGCGAGGAGAGCGGTGCGTTTGCGGCTCATGCGGGTCTCCTTGCGGAAGGGGGTGCACAAGACGGTCCCGTTCGAAATGACGAACATTAGCCGTCAGTTCGAACGGGACCGTAGAATCGAACCCCTTGCGCGTCAATGGTTCGCGCAGCCCCGCTCGTTCGTCAGTGGTCGGTCTCCAGGTGGAGCTTGAGGAGGTCGACGCCGTAGTCGTTGCCGTTGGGGGTGCGGATCATGGTGTGGATGTGTTCCTGGGTGGGGGTGCCGCCGCCCATGCCCATGCCGCCGCCGGGGCCGCCGCTGGGCATGCCGGACGGCTGGCCGCTGGGCATACCGGAGGGCTGGCCGCTGGGCATACCGGAGGGCTGACCGCTCGGCTGACCGCTCGGCATGCCGCCACCCGCGCCCGCCGAGTCGGTGCCGTAGAACAGCGGTGACTGGGCGTCGTACTCGATGAGCACGACCGGGCTGTGCACGCGGTAGTAGAACGCGGAGGAGTCCTTGGTCCCGCCGAGCCAGTAGAAGTAGGTCTCGTCGATGTGGTCCGCCACCTCCTTCAGCTTCACCGCGGCGTGCCCGTCGTCCATGTAGCCGACGTAGACGCCGACCAGGTCGAGCAGTTTCTGCTGCTGCGCGTCGGTCATCTCGGCGCCGGCCAGGCCCGCGTAGGGCAGTTCCAGGTTGTCCGCGCCGGCCCCCGCGATCATGTCGGTGCCGCTCTTCTCCTTGGTGGAGTCGATGACCTTGGCGCGCTGGGCCGACGTCAGTGCGCGGATCATCGCGAGTCCGGCCTTGGTCTCCGGCTTGAACAGGGAGATCTTCTCGCCCTGGTACGTCTTCTCGGTCGGCTCGGAGCCCATGAAGGTCGGGGTCATGACGACCTGGTCGCCGAGGACGAAGTAGTTGATGGCCACGTGGTGGCCCTCGAACTGGAAACCCCACGGCTTGGTGGTCGAGGGGGTGCCCATGAAGGTGAAGAAGTAGGCGCCCTCCTCCAGGGTTTCGCGGTTGCCGCCGTTGTACTCGCCGAGGAACCCGTTGAGTTTCATGATGCCGCGGGTCTGCTTGAGGCCGTCGGCGGAGAGGGCGGCGCCGAGCAGGGCGTAGCCGAGTTCCTGCTGCTTGTCGGTCAGGTCGCCCATCCGGGCGCCCTCGCGTTCGTAGCCGTCGACGTTGCTCCAGGCCAGCCATTCGTCGTCGTCTACGTCGAAGACGGACGCCTTGCGCTCCTTGGCGGTCAGCCCGTCCAGGAACTTCTGCGCGGCCTGCACCACCTTGTCGGTGGAGACGTCGGTGGAGTGGATCGAGTACAGGTCGTCGACGACCTTGCCGTCGGTGGTGACCCCGACGAAGTCGGCGTACTTCACCTCGGTGGCGCCGGGCCCCATGCCGCCGCCGGCGCCGCCCGGACCGCCGGACGGCATACCGCTGGAGGTGGCGGTGCCCGTCTCCGAGGTGCCGGGGGAACAGCCCGTCATGGCGGCCACCGCGGCACCGCCGCCGAGCAGCAGCGACCGGTTCATGAACCAGCGGCGGGTGCGCTCGGTCTCGGGGGTGCGTGGTCTGTGTGCGTGCATGGGCGCCAAGTTCCCCCGGCCGCCTGATTTTTCCGTGAGATGTGGCTGTGAGCCACCCATGAGTCCGCCCGGCGGGGCGAGTTGTCAGGTGTCACAGGGCGATGAGCCCCGCCGCCGTCTCCCGGAAGCCGCAGCCGTCGAGGTAGAACGGGCGCAGCCGCTCCTCGAAGTCGACGTGCAGCCACTCGCACCGCGCGGCGCGGGCCCCTTCGGCCGCCCTGGTGACGAGCGCGACCCCGACACCGCTCCCCCGGTACCGCCGGCCGACCACCGTGTCCAGCAGGAAGGCGTGCGCCCCGCCGTCCCAGGCGACATTGACGAACCCGGCCAGCGCCGCGCCGTCCCGGGCGCAGACCCATCCGAGGCTGTGCCGTTCCAGCCGGGCCCGCCAGTCGGTCGCGGCGGCCGGGTGGCCGAACCCCTCGGCGTGCAGCGCGTCGAGGGAGGCGTTGGCGAAGTCGCCGCGCCACTGGTACTCGATCGTCACGGTCCGCTCCTCATGTCAGTGCCCGGCGCTAAGTTCCCCGCATGAAACCCGAGATGCTCGACCGGCTCCACCGGTTCCGGCAGAAGGCGCTGGCGCATGGTGTCCCGGCCGCCGAGGTGGAGCGGTGGCTGGCGGCCGCCCGGCCGTGCGCGACGCTCACGCCGCACGGGGACGGCCCGGTCGTGGGCCGTTTCGGCGGGCCCGCGGCGCTGCCCGCCGGCCATCCCGCCGTCCCGCCGCGTACGTACCTCATCGCCTCCCTCGACCTCGCGGCACTGCCCGGGGACGCCACGACGCTGCCGCTGCCGCCGGACGGCGGGCTCCTGCTGTTCGCCCGGTCCTACGACCAGGGCATGGACGCGGGCGGCGAGGCGGTGTACGTGCCGGCCGGGACGCCCGTGGTGGAACGGGACCTGGAGTCCGGCCACTCGCCCGACGACCCCTGGGCGCTCCTGGACCGCCCGAGCTCTCCGGGGGACGAGATCCTGCGCCTGACCTACGACGTCTCCCTCCCGGACAACGAGTCGCTCTACGACCGCGCCGCACACCCCCACGCCCGGCAACTGCGCGACGCCTGGCAGGACGTGCGACGCGAGGACGGCCGCCACGGCCCCCACTTCCAGCTCGACGGGTACACCCAGGACCCCTACGGCGAGACCGACATGCTCACCGCGTCCGCCTGGATGGCGGCCAACCGGAGCGGGGAGCCGCCCCGGTTCGAGGACTGGGCCCTGCTCGTCCAGTGGTACGGCGGCCGCTACGTCGACGGCGACGTCTACTGGACGATCGACCGCCATGACGCGGCCCGGCGGCGCTTCGGAGAGGTCACCGTCCTGGGCTTCTTCGAGGGTCCGCCGTGACCCGGCGGGCTCAGCCGGGGTCCGGCGCCGGCTGACCTCCCACGGCGAGGACCGCCCGTACCGTCTTGGCGGGCGGCTCCCCCTCCACCACCTCCCAGCGGTCCGCCAACGCGTCGACGAGGAACAGCCCCCGGCCGTGCTCGTCGAGCGGCCCGGCGGGACGTACGGCCGGGCGGGGCGGACCGCTGTGCGTGTCCGTCACCTCGATCCGGAGCACCGCCGGGCCGAGCGTGAGGGTCAGTTCGAAGTCCCGGCCGGGCACCCGGCCGTGGGTCACGGCGTTGGCGGCCAGTTCCGCGACGATCACGGCGGCGCGGTCGGAGACGTCCGACCCGTAGGGGATGCCCCAGGCTTCCAGTTGGCTCCCGGTGAGCCGCCGGGCGAGGCGGGCGCCGCGCGGGGTGGCACTGAGCCGCTGGGTGAACACACGTACGGTAACGGCCGCCCGGCGGGCCGATGGTGCTGTCATGTGCCCAATCTGGGGCCAGTGGGCCCCGCTTCACCAGGCAAACACCGCGTACTCTCACGCGGAGTACGCGGTGACTGACTGGACAGTACTCGTCACATGCCGTGACCATGGGGGTGGGAGGTGACGGACGTGGTCGATGAGTCGTCGGACAGTCTGCGGACGTTCGGAGCGGTGGTGCAGGCCCTGCGGGAACACGCGGGGCTCAGCAGGGTGGAGTTCGCGCGCCGGGTGCGGTTCTCCAAACATACGGTGGCGTCCGTGGAGTTGGGCAGACGGATGCCGGATGTCTTCTTCGTGGAGCGGGGTGAGGAGGCCACGGGCAACACGGGGGCATTGCGGAAGGCTTCGGCTCATCTGGTGCGGCAGCCGGGGTTGGCGGCGTGGTTTCGCCGGTGGGCTCAGTTGGAAGGGATGGCCATCGCCCTGTGCACGTATGAGTGCCGGATGGTTCCTGGCCTGTTGCAGACCGAAGCGTACGTACGCGCTCTGTCCACGGCGGCGGTGCCACCGTTGGGTGACGACCAGATCGAGGAACGGTGGGCCGCTCGGGCCGAGAGGCAGAAGTTGCTGCGGGAGCGCCCGAACACCGCGTTCAGTTTCATCCTGGAAGAGCATGTGTTCCTGCGTCGCACGGGTGGCGCCGAGGTGATGCGCGGACAGATCGATCACATCTTGGACATCGCCGAACTGCGGAACGTCCAGATTCAGGTCATGCCCCTGGTACGGGAGACGCACGCCGGGTTGCAAGGGCCCATCCACCTGCTGGAGACGCCCGAGAGCGAGTGGCTCGCCTATAACGAGGGGCAGAAGAGCGGCCAGTTGATCACGGACCGAAAAGTAGTCAGCGTGCTGCAGAAGCGGTATGCCAGTATGCGTTCGCAGGCTCTCACCGTCCCGGACTCCGTGAGCCTGCTGCGGCGGATGCGAGGGGATCTATGAGTACCGACCAGCTCGCCTGGTTCAAGTCCAGCTTCAGCAGCAGCAGCGATGGCGACTGCGTCGAAGTCGCCCTCACCTGGCGCAAATCCAGCTACAGCAGCAGCGGGTCCGGCGACTGCGTAGAGATAGCCCCCCTCCCCCAGACCCTCCACGTCCGCGACTCCAAGGACAAGGACGGCCCCCGCCTCACCCTCTCCCCCGCCGCCTGGCGCGACTTCCTCACCCGGTTGTCTGCTGACGGCTCCGGCGTTCTTTGCGCTGGTGTGCCAGGAGGCCCAGGAACCCGGCGAGGAAACCGCTGATCAGTCCGGAGACGGCGTGGTTGACCGCGTTCGCCGCCGCGTCGGAGGGCATGCCGACCACGAGATAGTTGGCCAGAGCGCTCATCACCGCCCCGATGACTCCTCCGATCACGCCGCTGATCACCGCCCCGGAGGCCGCCGGCTTGCTGCTGGTGGTGCTGTCAGAGAACGGCATCATCATTGATCCCTTTCAGGAGTGGTGGTCGGAGCGGACCGGGACCCGCATGAGGTCCTCGCCGAGGACCATGCCGCCGTGGAAGTCGGCCGAGCGGGCGCTGGCACGCAGCGACTTGCGCCACTGCGCGTCGGACCGCACGGTCGGATCCCCCGGCGTCAGGTGGCTGGCCATGAGGGTCCGTACGCCCGCCTCGGCGGCGATGCCGCCGAGCAGCGTGACGTCGGTGTGCACGGCGCGGATGTGGTCGATCGTGGCCGTGGGATAGCCCAGCTCGGGCAGCGCGGCCATGTCCGCCGCCTCGTGCACCAGAACGTCCGCCCCCTTGGCCAGGCGGGGAATGTTGGGCGTCGGCCCGGTGTCGCCGGAGAAGACCACGCTGCCGTACTCGGTGTCGAACCGATAGGCGTACGCCGGGTAGACCGCCCCGTGCGGTACCAGGATCGCCGACACCTTGACGTCGTCGTTCTCCATGACGGTGAACGGCGCCATGCCGGTCGGCGCCGTGTTCGCCGACGACGCGCCGACCGAGTCGGGCGGCATGATCTCGTGGACGTCGAGCAGCGTCGCCGGGTCCACGCCGAAGTGTTCGGCGAGGAAGAACGTCGTGGAGGCGGCGGCGGAGCGGTTCGCGAGCCGGGTCAGCTCGGCGAGTCCGGGGGTGGTGGCGCCGGCCGAGTCCGTGAGGAGGGAGGGGAGGCCGGACGGTCCCGGGCCGTACACGTCGACCGCCGACTGGAAGCCCTGTTCGCCGGTGACGCCGGCGCACAGCAGGGGGAAGGAGAAGTAGTCGGCGGTGTGGTCGGCGTGCAGATGGGTGAGGAAGATGCCGGCCAGTGACGGCATCGAAAGACCGGCGCGCATGTACTGGCTCACGGCGCCGCGTCCGCAGTCGACGACGTAGGTGCGTCCGTTGACGACGAGCGCGCTGGAGATGCCGAACCGGGCGGCCAGCGGCGGCGGGCCGCCGAGCGTCCCGAGCAGGGTGAGCGACAGCCGTTCGGAACCGGCCGTACCGGTGGCGGCGGTGGACGCGCCGGCAGTCGTCACCAGGCCGGGCAGGCCACCGGCCGTCACGGCCGCGGCGGACGCGGCGAACGCCCCCATGACGCCGCGGCGCGACAGGCCCCGGCGCTCGGCCGGGGCGGCGGCCCCGGCCGGGTCGGAGCAGGATGTGGTTGCGGGCAGGTCGCACATGGACAAGGGACTCCTTGCTCGTGGGCGCCAGCCAGGTCGTGAGGACGACAGGATGGACACCGTTGGCCACTGATCGTGTGCGCAGAACAGTGCTCATCGGACCGGGGTCTGGGCAAGAAGGACCTGGCTAGGTACCGTTCGGAAAGTCCTAAGAGTGCAGGTCATCGGGCAGGTCGGCCCGGTCGGGAGCGGAGGGGAAGCCGTGGACGTGTCCGCCCACGCCTTGCGCTACTTCGTGGCGCTCGCCGAGGAGGGGCAGGTGGGGCGGGCCGCGCAGCGGCTTCACCTGGCCCCGCCGTCACTCAGCCAGCAGATCAGCCGCCTGGAGCGGCTGGTGCACGCGCGGCTGTTCACGCGGACCCAGCGGGGGGTCGAACTCACCGCTGCCGGCAGGGAACTGCTGCCACTGGCACGGGCCGCCACCCAGGCGCACGAGGCGGTGGCCCTGTGGGCCGCGGGGCAGGCCGCCGCGCCGCCGGGCGAGGTCCGGGTCGGGGTGTTCGCCGCCGCGGCCGACGAGCTGCGGGCGGCGGTCATCGCACGGATGGCCGAGCGGCACCCGGAGGTGCGGGTGGTCACCCGCCGGACCGGCATCGACGGTGCCCTCGCGGCGCTGCGCGCGGGCAGCCTGGATGTGCTGTACCTGCCCGAGCCGCTGCCGCCGGTCGGGCCGTCCGTGCGGTGGGTCACGGTCGGGCGGCAGCCGCGCCTGCTCGGTGTGCCGTCCGGTCACCGGCTGGCCGGCCGCGACGCCGTCAGCATCGAGGAGACCAATACCGAAGTCTTCCTCGGCATCGCCGACGCACCGGAGGTCGCGACGGACTGGTGGCTGGTCGACCCGCGGGCCGACGGCTCCCGTCCCGCCCGCGGCCCGCGGGCCAGTGACTTCGACGAGTTGCTGGACCTGTGCGCCGCCGGGCGCGGGCTGTGCATCGCGGCGTCCTCGGCGGCGTCGCACTACCAGCGTCCGGGCGTCATCTTCGTCCCCCTGAGCGATGTCGAGGAGGCCCGTACGGCGCTGTGCTGGCAGCCCGGCCAGCGCGACCCCGGCGTCCTCGCGTACATCACCACCGCCCGGGAGCGCGCCGCCGCGTCCTAGGCTTCCGGCGCGACCCGGCGTGCCGTGGGGCGCCGGAGCCGGTGTGGAGACAGCCACCCGGCCTGGGAGCTCTCCCTCCACCACCTCCCCACCCCCCTCCAAAACGCATGACACTTCAACCCGAAGTGTCATCCATTTCCAGGACTCGTCCGGGCGCCCACCGTCTCGACTGTCCCGCATGTGGTTCAGAACGTCTTCCGTCACATCGCCCCGCCCCATGTCCGGACACGTCTTTAGTCGAGGCGCCCACCCACCGCTGGCCGCCGAGACGGCCCGGCGCGCAGGCGAGACACGAGCGCGCGACCATCACGCCGGACACGGCCCGGCCCACCCAAGGGCCCGTCGCCGCCGGGGACCCCGTTCCGTTCCCCCCAGTCACACCCTCGACGCCCTCGACGCCCTCAACGCCCCCAGAACCACCGGCGCGTCGCGCCGCCGCGTGGCCACGAGTACCGTCTGCTCCCCGTCCCGGCACTCGACGGCCACGCCGGTCCACTCGTACATCTGGAACCAGCCCTCGGGATCCTCACCGATCCGGAAACCCCGTACGCCTTCCACCACCAGCGTCCCCGGCAGCTCCTTGAGGGCGAAGCGGCCCGCCGGGTCCGGCGTCGCCGCCGGGCGGCCGTCGCCGACCACCACCCGGCGCCCGGCCGGCGCGACCGGGACGATGTCCCCGGTGCTCCCCGCCCTGCGCAGCCGCCGTGCCGCCGCCAGCCACACGAACAGGCCGCTCACGGCCGCTGCCCCCGGCGCCCCGCCCGCCGCCACCAGCAGCACCCCCGGCACTCCGCTGCCGAGCGTGCTCGCGAAAAGGCTCCACGCGCCCCACAGCACGGCGGTCGGCCATGCCGCCGCGACGACCCACACGTACCGCCCAGCGGCATCCGCCAGCCACCGCGCGGGCCGGCGCAGGTGGCCTGCCGGAGGCCGTCGGTGCCCATGCTCACCGCGCGGATCTCGCCGCGCCAGTAGGTCACCGTGACGCGGTCGCCGGGCTCGACGGACCGGTAGACAGGGCCGGCGGGCTCGTCCATGCGAACGCGGCGCGCGGTGTCCGAGCCGGACACGACGAGATGGAGCCAGTCCCGGTCGCGGACGCGCCGCCACCGTGCTCCTTCTGCTCCACCGTGGCCGCTACGGACGTCGTGCAGTCGTCCGCGCGGGTACGCAACCGCGCCCGGGTGAGGAAGCGCGGGGTGCCCGGAAGGCGGCCGTCCGCCTGTGACCGGTCCGGGACTTGACATCCCGTCACTTTGCCCAACTCACAGCCCGCTGCCAGGCGACCTCCTTACGGTGCCGTGCCCATGACAGAAAACACCAACCCCCACACCACCAACCCCCACATCCGGCGCCGCACCGTCCTCCTCGGCACCGGTGCCACCGCCGCCGCCCTCACCGTCGGCGCCACGACCGCCGACACCAACGCACCGCAGACCCCCACGACCACCCCCGTCGCCGCCGCGGCCGTCTGCACCCTCACCAAGGAGCTGACGGAAGGCCCGTACTACCTCGACGGCGCACTCGTACGCGCCGACCTCACCGAGGACAAACCCGGCATCCCGCTGGAACTGGTCCTCACCGTCGTCGACGACGCCACCTGCGCCCCGCTCAGCGAGGCGCTCGTGGAGCTGTGGCACTGCGACGCGCTCGGCGAGTACTCCGGCTTCGTCGGCAACAACGGCCACAACGAGCCCGACAACGGCACCTTCCTGCGCGGCGGCATCCTCACCGGCAGCGACGGTGTCGCCCGCGTCAGCACCCTCTACCCCGGCTGGTACCGCGGCCGGTGCGTGCACATCCACGTCAAGGTGCACACGGACGTCACCCTCACCTCGGACGGCTCGTTCAGCGGCGGGCAGGAACTGCACACCGGGCAGCTCTTCTGCGCCGAGGCGATCACCACCGCGGTCGCCACCGTCTCCCCGTACTCGACCAACACCGTGCCGCGCACCACGCTCGCCCAGGACGGCATCTACGGGAACGGCGGCGCCGCGGCCGGCCTGATGACCGTGACCGGCTCCACCACGGCCGGCTACACCGCCACCCTGGCCCTGGGCGTCGATCAGAGCTGAGCCGCGCCACCGGCCAGGGTCAGCAGTTCCCGGTACACCTCGGCCACGATGTCCTCGAAGGACCGCTGCTCGCCGTCACCCACCCAGCGCGTGAAAGCGATGCCGAACACCGCGACGGCCGTCCGGGCCGCCACGGTGGCCGCGAGATCGGCCACGCCACGCGCACGGAGGGTGTCGGCGAGCGTCGCGCCGAGGTCGGCCATCTTGCGCAGTTCACGCTCCTGAAGAGCGGGGTTCTCGTCGATCACGGCCTGGCGCATACGGGCCTGGGGCCGGCGCTCCGCCGGGAAGTACGACGCCCCGGACCGCAGCGCGCGGGCGACGGTGTCGAGGGCGGACGCGTCGGGCGGCGCCGCGCGCACCCCGTCCAGGAACGCCTGGGCCAGCGGGTGCTGCCCGTGGAAGAGAACCTCGCGCTTGTCACTGAAGTGCCGGAAGAACGTCCGCTCGGTCAGCCCGACGGACTGCGCGATCTCCGTGGCGGTCGTGCGCTCGTAGCCGCGGGTCGCGAACAGTTCCAGCGCGGCCGCCTGCAGCCGCTCCGCGGTCCCGGGTTTCCATCTCGCCATACGAGGAGTTTAGACACGGCGCGCCTAGTGATGACAGCGACTGACGTTCAGGCGTACAGTGATGTCTGTGACTGACGTCAGTCACAGAC
>NZ_JBQOUX010000053.1:0-51381 GCF_052216785.1 Streptomyces sp. JW3
GCGCCGGCCCCGGCCGCCGCCGTGGCGCCGCCCGCGCCCGCCGCCCCGGCCCCGGTCGCGCCCACCGACCCCTTCACCTCCGCCGTCGGCCTCCCCGGACCCGCCGAGGCACCCGATGACACGCCGAACGGTCTGCCCGTGCGCACCCCCGGCCGCACCATGGCCGAGGCCGAACGCGAGCGGGAGCAGCGCCGCGGCGAGGACCGCGCCGAGGACGGCACCGCCGGCCTGGAGCGCCCGGCCGTACGCGACGCCGGCTCCCGCTTCGGGGCCTTCCACCGGGCCCGCCGCTCGGGCCGGGACAGTGCCGGCCCGGCCGGCCACCCGGAGCCCGGCCCGCCCGCCGCCCCCTAGCGCCTCCAAGCCCCGGCTCCCTTTACCCCCCGCTTGAGTTTGAGTACGTGAGATTGGAGGAACGGGCCGGTGACCGGTCAGCCGGGCACCCACCGTCCCATCACCACCATGCAGACCACCGACAACAGCCTCACCTGGCTTCTGCAGAACCTTCTGGAGCGCACCCCGGGCACCCGGCACGCCCTCGTCCTGTCCCGGGACGGGCTGAAGCTGTGCTGGTCCGACCACCTCTCCCTGGACCGCGCGGACCAGCTGGCGGCGATCTGCTCGGGCATCCAGGCGCTCGCCCAGGGTGCCTCCGTCGAGTTCGGCGACGGCACCGGGGGAGTGCGCCACTCCATGACCGAGTTCCACGGCGGCCTGCTTTTCATCGTCGAGGCCGGCGAGGGCGCCCACCTCGCGGTCGTCGCCGAGGAGAACGCCGACCCCGGTGTGGTCGGCCATCAGATGACCGAACTGGTCGAGCAGATCGGCGAGCACCTGCGGGCCGAGCCCCGCCAGCCGCTGCCAGGGGGTGCCGTCTCGTGACGCCCCGCAAGCCCGTGGACACCGGCGACCCCGACCGGCTCTACACGGTCACCGGCGGCCGCAGCCGCGCCGACGACGACTTCGACCTGGTCACCCTGGTGGTCCGGGAGAGCGAGGCGTCGCCCGGGATGCAGTCGGAGCACGTCCGCATCCTTCAGATGTGCCGGCACCCGACCGCCGTGGTCGAGATCGCCGCGGAACTGAGGCTGCCGATCACGGTGGTGCGCATCCTGCTCGGCGACCTCCTCGCCATGGGCCGGATCACCGCCCGGCACCCGCGCGCGGCCGAGTCCGTCGCCTCGCTCCCCGACTCCGCCCTTCTCAAGGAGGTGCTCCATGGGCTCCGTAACCTCTGACCTGCCCGCCGGCCGTACGCCCCTGGCCGACGCGGCGGAGACCGGCCTGAAGATAGTGATCGTGGGCGGGTTCGGGGTCGGCAAGACCACCCTGGTCCGCTCGGTCAGCGAGATCCGCCCCCTCAACACCGAGGAGGTGATGACCCAGGCCGGCGTCGGCGTCGACGAGACCAGCGGCGTGGCCGGCAAGACCACCACCACGGTCGCCTTCGACTTCGGCCGGATCAGCCTCAACGAGCGCATGGTGCTCTACTTGTTCGGCGCGCCCGGCCAGGAGCGCTTCTGGTTCCTGTGGGACCGGCTGTTCTCCGGCACCCTCGGCGCGGTGGTGCTGGTCGACACCCGCCGGATGAACGACTCCTGGTACGCCATCGACCGGCTGGAACACCACAAGATGCCGTTCGTGGTGGCCGTCAACCGCTTTGACGACGCCGCCTGCGGACACTCCCTGGAGGAGATCCGCCAGGCACTCGCGCTGCCGGCGCACGTACCGCTGATCGAGTGCGACGCCCGGGTCAGACGGTCCGGCAAAGACGTGCTGATCACCCTCGTGGACCACCTGTACGACCTCGCCATGGCCCGGGAGACGACACCGTGACCGAGACCGGATCCGCCACCCCCGAGGGGCCGCCGCCGGGCTGCCCCGCCCACGCCCACGGCGGCGCGCTGCGCATGTCGGGTCTGGAGTACCAGCAGACGCCGTCGCAGCTGTACCGGTCGCTGCGCCGGGAGCACGGCGCGGTGGCACCGGTGCTGCTGGACGGGGACATCCCCGCCTGGCTGGTCCTCGGCTACTCCGAGCTGAGCTATGTGACCGGCCACGACGAGCTGTTCGCGCGGGACTGCCGACGCTGGAACCAGTGGCCCAACATCCCGCCGGACTGGCCGCTGATGCCGTTCGTCGGCTACCAGCCCTCCGTGCTGTTCACCGAGGGCGAGGAGCACCAGCGGCGGGCCGGGGTCATCACCGAGGCACTGGAGGGCGTCGACCAGTTCGAACTGGCCCGGGAGTGCCGGCAGATCGCCGACGGCCTCATCGCCGCCTTCGCGGGCAGCGGCGACGCCGAGCTGATGAGTTCCTACGCGCACGCCCTGCCGATGCGCGCGGTGGTCCAGATGTGCGGCATGCCGCACACCGGCACCGACACCCAGCAGCTCGTGGACGATCTGCGGATCTCGCTGGACGCGGCCGAGGGCGACGACCCGGTGGCCGCCTACGGGCGGGTGGGCGAGCGGATCGCGCAGCTGGTGAAGGAGAAGCGGGAGCGGCCCGGCCCGGACGTCACCTCCCGGATGCTGCTGCACCCGGCCGGGCTGAGCGACGAGGAGATCGTCCAGGACCTGATCTCCATCATCGCCGCCGCCCAGCAGCCCACGGCCAACTGGATCTGCAACACGCTGCGGCTGCTGCTCACCGACGAGCGGTTCGCCCTCAACGTCTCCGGCGGCCGGCTCAGCGTCGGCGAGGCGCTCAACGAGGTGCTGTGGCTGGACACGCCGACACAGAACTTCATCGGCCGCTGGGCGGTGCGCGACACCCAGCTCGGCGGGCGGCTGATCCGGGCCGGCGACTGCGTGGTGCTGGGCATCGCCGCCGCCAACACCGATCCGCAGATCTGGCCCGAGTCGCACGTCGGCGCCGAGAACTCCGCGCATCTGTCGTTCAGCAACGGCGAGCACCGCTGCCCCTACCCGGCGCCGCTGCTCGCGGACGTCATGGCACGGACGGCGGTGGAGACGCTCCTTGAACGGCTGCCGGACCTGGTCCTCGCGGTCGAGCCGGAGGAGCTGACCTGGCGGGACTCGATCTGGATGCGGGGGCTGACGGCCCTTCCGGTGCGGTTCACGCCGGTCGTGCAGTAGCCCCCGTAGGGTCCTCAGCCGGCGGCGGCCGGGGTGAACCGCACCGGGACCGACTGCGGGCCCCGGGTGAACACGCCCTGCTCGACCGGGTCGTAGCCGTCGGCGAGCCGTACGTCGGGCATGGCGTCCAGCAGCTGGTTGACGCCGGTCTCCACCTCGGCCTTGGCCAGCAGGGCGCCGACGCAGAAGTGCCGGCCCAGCGCGAAGGCGAGGTGGTCGGCGGCGGCGGAGAACGCGGTGGTGGTGGTCAGGTCGTCGCGGAAGAGGTCGAAGCGGTCCGGGTCCCGGTAGCGGGAGCCGTCCCGGTTGGCCGCGCCGATCAGGCAGGTGACGGTGGCGCCCGCCGGGACGGTGCCGCCGGTCAGCTCCACCTCGGTGGCCGTCTGCCGCATGATCATCTGGACCGGGGGCGTGAAGCGCAGCGTCTCGGCGAAGGCCCGCGCGATCAGCGAGCGGTCCGCGCGGACCGCCGCGAGCTGCTCGGGGTTGACCAGCAGGTTGACGAAGATGCTGGCTATCGCCTTGTCGGTGGTCTCCCCGCCGGCCGCGAGCAGCAGCGAGCAGAACGCCTTGATGTCCTCGTCGCTCATCCGCACCCCGTCCACCTCGGCGGCGCACAGCGTGGACAGCAGGTCGTCGCCCAGGTTGTCACGGCGCTGCCGGATGATCGGCAGCATGTACTCGGCGAACTCGGCGCGGGTGCGCTCGCCGGCCGCGGCCACCTCCTGGTCGCCGGACAGATTGCCGAGGAAGGCGATGACCGCGGTGTACCAGCGGTGGAACTGGGCGTGGTCGGCCTTGTCCAGGCCGAGCATGTCGGCGATCACGTTGACCGGGAAGCGGGTGGCGTAGTCGCTGACCAGGTCGGCGGCGCCGGTGTGCCGGAAGCCGTCGATGAGTTCGCGCGAGTTGCGCTCGATGACCGGCAGGAACTTGTCCTTGAGGTCGCCGCCCCGGAAGGCCGGTGCCACCAGGGCCCGCCGGACGGCGTGTTCCCGGCCGCTGAGCTGGAGGATGGTCTTGCCGTGCACCGGCTCCAGCTGCCAGTCGTAGTTGTCGGTGGTGAACTGGCCGGCCTTGTCCTTGAAGACGCGCTCGACGTCCTCGTAGCGGGAGACGATGTAGCTCTGCGTGGCCTCGTGCCAGACGAGGGGCGCGCTCTCGCGCATCACGCGGTAGGCGGGGTAGGGGTCCGCCGCGAACTCTGGTGAGAGGATGTCGGGGACCTGCTGAGCCGTGGACATGGGGCTCCCTGGGGGCGGTAACGGGCGTACGCCCCAAGGCTATTGATCAACTCCCGGACAGGACAGGGGGTCTTGGACAGCTGTTCGGGTCCGGGCGGTCGTTGGCCGAAAACAGCCGTGTCGCGGCGGGGTCAGGACAGTGCGAGCACCAGCGACGAGCCGCCGCCGCGGATCCCCTCGGCCGCCGCGTCGGTCAGCTCGGCGTCGGTGACGATGGTGTCGAACGCGGTCAGCGGCGCCACCCGGTACCGGCCGAAGGTCCCGTACTTCGAGGAGCCGGCCACCAGCACCGAGTGGGCGGCGCAGGCCATCGCCGCCTGCTTGACCTCCACCTTGGCCTCGGACGGCGTGGTGATGCCGCGCAGCAGGTCCCAGGAGCTGGTGCTGATGAACGCGACGTCCAGGGCGAGTTGGCGCAGCGTGTCGGCGGCCAGCCGGCCGACACTGGACCGGTTGGAGACGTCGACGCGGCCGCCGACGTGCACCAGGTCCAGGTGCGGGGTGTCCATCAGCCGGCCGATGGTGGTGAAGTCGTTGGTGACCACCGTCAGGTCCTGCCGCTGGGCGAGCACCGGCACCATCGCCAGCAGGGTGGTGCCGGCGTCCAGGTAGACCGTCATCCCGTCCCGCACCAGCCGGGCCGCCTCGGCCGCCATCGCCCGCTTCTGCGGCTGCTCCACCTGCGACTTGTCGAGGAAGCCGGGCTCACTGTGGATGGCGCCGGCGATCCGCACCCCGCCGGGCACGGAGAACACCATGCCCTTCTTCTCCAGCTCGGCGATGTCGCGCCGCACCGTCATGTGCGAGACGCCGAGCAGCCGGGTGATCTGCTGCACGCTGAGCACCCCGTCGCGCCGCAGGTGCTTCAGCAGCTGTTCGCGGCGCTGGTCGGGGATGAGCGGCGGGCGCTCGTCGTCCGGGGCCATGTGTTCCGTCCTTCCGTCCACCGTGCTGACGTTAGCCGATGATCATCCCGGGTCAGCCGTGCACGACCGTGCTGAGCAGCAGCACGCCGCCCAGGCTGAGCAGTGACTGGAGCGACAGCATCAGCGTCCAGGTGCGGAACGTCTGCGCCACCGACAGCTGGAAGTACTCCTTGAACAGCCAGAACCCGGAGTCGTTGACGTGCGAGAGCATCACCGCGCCGGAGGCGGTGGCCAGCACCATCAGCTCCGGCGAGGTGCCCGGGGAGGCGGCCAGCAGCGGCGCGACGATGGCGGTGGCCGCGGCGGTGGCCACAGTGGCCGAGCCCAGGCAGATCCGCAGCAGCGCGGCGACCAGCCAGCCGAGCAGCAGCGGCGATATCGACCAGTCCACGGCGTAGTCGGAGATCAGCTGATCGATGCCGGTCTCGGTGAGCATCGCCTTGAAGCCGCCGCCGGCGCCCAGGATCAGGATGATCGCGCCGACCGGCCCGAGACCCTTGGCCGCCATCTTCTGGAGCTGGCCGAGCCCGAAGCCGGAGCGCACCCCGAGGGCGAAGAAGGCGAAGACCACAGCCGCCAGCAGCGACAGCACCGAGTTGTTGCAGGCGTCGAAGAACTGGTACGGCAGCGTGCCCTCGGCGGTGTTCGCGGTACCGAGCGTGCCGATCAGCATCAGGCCCGGCGGGATCAGCACGGTGATCATCGACAGCGCGAACGAGGCCGGCTTGCGGCGGTGCTCGGGCTCGATGGCGGCCGACTGCACCGGACCCTTGTCCAGGTCGGGCGCGGGACCGAACCAGCGGCTGATGAACCGGGTCAGTACCGGACCGGTGATGACGGCCATCGGGATGCCGATGCACAGCCCCCACAGGATGGTCAGGCCGGTGTTGGCGCCGTAGGCGGTGACGGCCAGGGTGGGGGAGGGGTGCGGCGGCAGCAGGCCGTGCGAGACGTACAGCCCGGCCGCCATCGGCAGTCCCACCCACAGCAGATGGGTGTTGCTGCGCTTGGCCACGGTGTACACCAGCGGCACCAGCATCACGAAGCTGACGTCGAACAGGTGCGGCATGCCGATCAGCAGCGCCGCGGCGGTGATGGCGGCCGGGATCCACCGCACCGGCCGGGACCCGATGAACACGGTGGCGATCCGGTCGGCGCCGCCGGAGCCGAGCAGGATGCCGCCGAGCAGGGTGCCCAGACCGATGGTGGGACCGCTGCTGGACAGGGCGTCGCCGAACCCGCCCTGGAACGCCTCCACCGCGCGGGCCGGGGCGATGCCCGCCGCGACCCCGAGGCCGAGGGCGGCCAGGCCGAGCGCCAGGAACGGGTGCAGCTTGGCCTTGGTGATCAGCAGGACGAGGACGACGACGGAGCCGACCCCGAGAAGGAGGTGCTGGAGGTCGGTGCTCACGACGCGGTGGTCCCTTCGGTGCGGTCGGGGCAGCCGCGCGCGGCGCGGCCGGCCCGCCAGGCCCGCAGCAGCCCGGCGTCCGGGTCGGCGAGGTCGGCGATCCGGATCAGCTCACCGGCGGCCACCGGCCGGGCGAGCGTGGCGTGGGCGGCGAGGTAGAGCGGCGCCACGTCGTCGGGGGCCTCCTCACCGCGCAGCAGCACGGCCTGGACGCCGGTGACGTCGTGGTGGTGGCCGCCCATCGCCAGCGCGGCCTGGGCGGGCAGTCCGGTACGGGCCCGCCCGGCCAGCACCGCGTAGGAGCGCGGGTCGGTGCCGCCCGAGGGACGGTGGTGCAGCACCGCCGACAGCAGGCTGACCGGCGTCTCGACGCCCATCAGGTGGTACGGCAGGTAGATCGCGGCGTACCGCCCGTCGGCGCTGAGCACATGGCCCTTCTCGCGTAGCGTCTCCCAGGTCACGGGGTCGTCGGTGCGCACCACCACGAAGACGCCGCCCGCGAAGGACGCCTCGCCGGGCAGCCGCAGCGCGCTGAAGACGTCGACCGCGCCGGTGCGGTCCAGTACACCGCCGGCCGCGCGCGGCCGGTACACGTCGGCCAGCTCGGCGATCCGGGCCACCGGGTAGTGCAGCCGCTCGGTGTCCGGGCGGAAACCGGTGTTGTTGGCCACCACGGCCATCTCGCAGTAGTCGGCGGTGGCACCGGTCGGCAGCGCGGCCACCGCGGCGGCCCGCGCCGCCAGGGTGGCGCGCACGTCGTCGCCGAGACCGAGCAGGGCGGACAGCTCCGGGGCGGGCACGGTGGTGTCGAGCTGGGTGACCGTACCGGCCTCGGGGTCGTACACCAGGTCGTACTCGGTGGACTTGCCGATCGCCACGACGTCCAGGCCGAGCAGCTCGGCCCAGGTGACCAGGCCGATCAGGTTGGCCGGCTGGTCGCCGTCGGCGGTGGTGTACACGAGACCGCGCTCGGCGGCGAGGTCCGCCAGGTACAGGCCGGCCACGGAGTCGACCTCCTTGCTGACCATCGCCACGTGCCGGCCGCCCCTCAGCGCCCGCTCGGCCATCGCCAGGCCGGCCGCGGGGGAGCCGGTCGCCTCCACGAGGATGTCCCAGGGCGCGGCGGTGAGCAGCGCGGCATCGGCCACCAGCGCGATCCCGCCGCCGGCCACGGCGTCCGCCACCGCCCCGGCGCCGGCGCAGTCGGCCAGCCGCTCCCCGTCGTAGCCCAGCTCGACGAGCATGGCGCGCAGCCGGGGCAGGTCGCGGTCGCACAGCACGGCCGGGACCAGGCCGGGCAGCCGGCGGGTCTGGGCCAGGAGGGTCCGGGCGAATCCGCCGCCGGCCCCGCTCAGTGCGTAGCGCACCGTCCGGCCGCCGGTGTCGGCGAACAAGTGATGCAGGTTCATGGTGCCCTCCTGGGAAGCAACGATGAACAACGTGTATCACCAGATCTCACCTGCGTAAAGTCTGGTAACATAATTTCACAGATCATCACGAGGTGGCCGTCGGGCCGCGCCACCGACCCGCACCAACGCAGGAGGCTTGATGCCGACCCTCGGGGCCATCGCAGACGACTTCACCGGCGCCACCGACCTGGCCACCATGCTGGTGGCCCGGGGTTTCCGGACCGTGGTCGCGGTCGGGGCGGACGCGGTCGCCGCCCTCGCCGACGCCGCGCAGACGGACGCGGTGGTGGTCGCCCTCAAGTCGAGAACCGCGCCCGTCGCGGAGGCGGTCGACGACTCCCTGAAGGCGCTGCACGCACTGCGCGCGATCGGCTGCCGGCGGTTCTACTTCAAGTACTGCTCCACCTTCGACTCCACCCCCGAGGGCAACATCGGGCCGGTCACCGATGCCCTGCTGGCGGCGCTCGGCGAGCGGCGCACCGTGGTGGTGCCGTCCTTCCCGGCGACCGGCCGCACGGTGTACCGGGGTCGGCTCTTCGTCCACGACGACCTGCTCGACGAGAGCCCCATGCGGCATCACCCGCTCACCCCGATGCGGGACTCCCGTCTCCAGCGGCTGCTGGCACCGCAGACCGCCCACCCCGTCACCCGCGTCGGCCTCGACACCGTACGGGCCGGCGCCGCTGCCCTGCGCGCCGCGCTGGCCGAGCCGGTGCACGCGGACGCGCTCGTCGTCCTGGACGCTGTCGACGACACCGACCTGACCGCCATCGCCGCCGCCACCGAGGAGTTCGGCCTGGTCACCGGCGCGGCCGGGCTCGCCGTCGGACTGACCGGCCCGCACCCGGGGGCGGCCCGTGCCCGCCCCGCCTCCCGCCCCGGCGACGTGGGCGTGGTCCTCGCGGGCAGCGCCTCGGCCGCCACCCGCGCCCAGGTCGCCCACGCCCTCGATCACCTGCCGCACCGCCGGCTCGACCTGCACCGGCTGCGCGCCGACTTCGACACCGCCGTCGCCGAACTGACCGCGTTCGTACGGGAGCACTGGGCCGCCGACCCGGCCCGGCCGCCCCTGATCTACGCCGTCGCCACCCCGGACGACATCGAGACCGACACCCCGGCCGGCGCCGAACCCCCCGCCGCGCTGGTCGAACGGGCCCTGGCCGCCTGCGCCGTCACCCTGGTGGCAGCGGGCGCCCGCCGGCTGCTGGTGGCCGGCGGCGAGACCTCCGGCGCCGTGGTCACCGCGCTGAAGGCCCGCACCCTCGGCATCGGCGCGCCCATCGCCCCGGGCGTCGCCTGGGCCCGCACCGAGGTCTGTCCGGCCGGCACCGCCCACACCGTCGACCTCGCCCTGAAGTCCGGCAACTTCGGGGACACCGCCATCTTCACCGAGGCTTGGGAGCAGCTCGTATGACCGCCGTCGGCCAGGAACTCGCCGCCGCGGCGGCTCACCTCGCGGGGCTCGGGCTGAGCCCCGGATCGTCGGGCAACATCAGCGTCCGCGACGGCGACCGGGTCCTCATCACCCCCACCGGCGCCGACCTGGCGGCCCTGGACCCGGCGCAGCTGTCCGTCCTCGACCTCGACGGACGCCTCCTGGAAGGACCCCGGCCGTCCAAGGAGTTCCCGCTGCACCTCGCCTTCTACCGGCGCGAGAGCGGGACCCGGGCCGTCGTCCACCTGCACTCCCGGCACGCCGCCGCGGCCTCCTGCCGCCCGGCCTGGTCCGAGCTGAGCGCCCTGCCCCCGCTCACCCCCTACTTCGTCATGCGGGTGGGGCAGATACCGCTGCTGCCCTACGCCCCGCCCGGCGACGCCGGCCAGGCGGCCGGCCTGGAGCGGCTGCCGTTCCCGTGCCGGGCCGCCCTGCTCCAGAACCACGGCCCGGTCGTCGCGGGCACCTCGCTGCGCGCGGCCACCGAGGCCGCGGTCGAGGTGGAGGAGGTCTGCGCGCTGTCCCTGCTGCTCGGGGACCGGCCGGTACGCCTGCTGACCCGCCACGAGGCGACGGCGCTCGCCGCCAAGTACGGCACGTACTGGACGGAGAGCGCCGGCCGGACCGGGGCGAGCGCGCAGGGCTGAGGCCGGGTCAGCCGCCGGCGAACTCGGTCAGCTGGTCCGGCGTCCCGTTGAACCGGTCGTGGTCGCCGACGGTCGGCCCGGTCGAGGTGTACTGCCACATGGTGTACCGCGACCAGCCGGCCGGGAGCGTTCCCGGGGTGCTGGCGTACCGCGCGATCCACAGCGGGTTGGTGGCGCCGAACCCGTCGGCGTTGCCGGTGCACTGCTTCCACCAGCTGGTGGAGGTGTAGATCACCGCGGCCCGGCCGGTGCGGGCCGCGTAGCGTTCGGTGAAGTCTCGGATCCAGGACACCAGTTGGGCCGGTGTCCGGCCGTAGCAGGAGTCGCCGTACGGGTTCCACTCGATGTCCAGCACCCCCGGCAGCGTCCGTCCGTCCGCCGTCCAGGACCCGCCGTGGTCGACGAAGTAGTCGGCCTGCGCGGTGCCGCTCGAGGTGTCCGGCGTACCGAAGTGGTAGGCGCCGCGGACCATGCCGACGTCGTACGAACCGTCGTACTGCTGCCCGTACTTGGGGTTGAGGTAGGAGGTGCCCTCGGTGGCCTTCACATAGGCCCACTTGACTCCGCTGTTCCACAGGGTCGGCCAGGCGACGTCGCCCTGGTGACTGGAGACGTCCACGCCCTCCGTCTGGGCGGCGCGGGTGCCGGCCGGGCTGCCCAGCACGCCGTCGTGGGCCAGGACGCCCATGCCCATGTAGGCGGAACCGCGGACCGGGGTGGTGTCATCGGCCGCCGCGGGGGCGGCGGCGGGAGGGGACAGGATCGACAGTGCGGCGAGCAGACTGCCCGACGCGAGCAGGCGGAAGCGGCCGTCCGCCACGGCTATGGGTCTCAGCACGCCTCCATCCGACTGCCCACGCCGCCCGGCCGCATCCCGCGCGCGTCCGGACGGCTGGCCCGGACACCGGGCGGCGGATGTCAGCGGGTCGGTTCGGCGTCCGCGTCGCCCGCCGCCCGGAACTCCACGGCGACCACCCCGTCCACCCGCCGGCACAGGTCCTCCAGCACGCCGACCGGAACCTGCTCCGGGAGGGCGCCGGTGAGTACCACATGGCCGTGCGTCACATCCACCTGGAGGGCCGAGGGCGCCAGCCCGAGCGTCTGCACCAACGCCTCCTCGATGATCTCGGTGCGGATCTCGCGGTCCCCCCGCAGGAAGACCCGCAGCAGGTCGCTGCGGCTGACCACCCCGATCAGCCGCTCGCCGGCGTCCACCACCAGCAGCCGCTTGATGCCGTGCCGGGCCATCACCCGGGCCGCGTCCACCACGCTCCAGTCCTCCCGGGCGCAGAGCGGCGGCGAGGTCATCAGCCCCGCCGCGTCGGTGGCCGACGCCTTGGCCCCGTCGGGCGACGCGGTGTCGCCGCCCCAGATCTTCTCCAGGAGGTCCGCCTCCGACACCACCCCCACCGGGCGGTCGTCCGCGTCCACCACGGGCACGGCGGTGATGTCGTACTCCTGAAGCAGGTGGGCGATCTCCTTGAACGGCGTGCCGCGCTGGACGCGGACCACGGCCTCGCTCATCAGATCGCGCACCTTCTGGTGGTTCATCGCTGGATCTTCCTCTCCGCTCCGGCCCGCTGCGGCCGGCATCCGACCTTCCGCAGGTGAGAACGTCCGGCGGGCCCCAGGGGTGCCCCGCGTCACGCGGAAGGGGCACGACGACGACCGACGTCGGCAGCGGCGAGTCCCGGACCTTCACCTCCACCGACGGCTGCGAACGCGGGCTCCGCGTTCGACGTGACCGCCGCTGCACGGACCCTCCGGGTGGCCCGCGCCACCTGAGCCCGCCGGAATGCCCAGGTCCGTTTCCTCCGGAATACTCGCCTTCGGCGTGTTTCCTGTACTTCCGGAAGAAACGGACCGTCATGGCAGAGCAGCGCACCATCACCCTGGCCGTCACCGGCGCCGGCGGCACCCGCATGGCCCGCTACGTGCTGGCCGCGCTGGAGCGCGACGACCGCGTCGCGCACGTGGACCTGCTGGTCTCGCCCAACGGGCGCAAGCTGGTCGCCCACGAGTTTGGCAGCGCCGAGGACGGCGACATGGCCCAGGTGCTGCTGGGCCGGACCTCCGGCAAGGTGACCGCCTGGGACGCGGACCGCTGGGAGGGGCCGCACACCTCGGGCAGCTACCCGAGCTGGGGCATGATCGTCGTCCCGTGCTCGCTCGGCACCGTCAGCCGGATCGCGCAGGGCCAGTCCTCCTCGCTGATCGAACGGGCCGCCGACGTCTGCCTGAAGGAGCGCCGCCCGCTCGTCCTGTGCGTGCGCGAGACCCCCTTCAACCTCATCCACCTGCGCAACATGACCCAGGCCACCGAGGCCGGCGCGGTCGTCTACCCCATGATCCCGACGTACTACAACCTGCCGGGCACGGTGGGCGAGATGTTCGAGGAGTTCACCGCCCGGCTGCTGGGCTTCGCCGGCCTGGACCAGACCGACTACTACGCCTGGCGGGAGGGCGGCAGCCCGGCCGCCGCCGACCGCGCCACCACCCGTACGGCGACGGGGGCGGGCGCGTGACCAGGCGGTTCGTCGTCGGCATGACCGGGGCCAGCGGCGCGCCGATCGGGGTCCGGCTGCTGGAGGCGCTGCGCGGCGTCGACGGGGTGGAGACCCATCTGGTGCTGTCCCGCTGGGCCCGCACCACCATCGAGCTGGAGACCCCCTACAGCGCCCGGGAGGTCGCCAAGCTCGCCGACGTCGTGTACGGCCCCGGCGACCAGGCCGCCGCCATCTCCTCCGGCTCGTACCCGACCGACGGCATGGTCGTCGCGCCGTGCAGCATGAAGACCGTCGCCGGCATCCGCACCGGGTACGCCGACGGGCTGATCGGCCGGGCCGCCGACGTGACCCTCAAGGAGCGGCGCCGGCTGGTCCTGGTACCGCGCGAGACCCCGCTGAGCGAGATCCACCTGGAGAACCTGCTCGCGCTGTCCCGGATGGGCGCGGTGGTGCTGCCGCCGACGCCCGCCTTCTACCACCGGCCCGCCCGCATCGACGACCTCGTCGACCACCTCGTGACACGGGTCCTGGACCAGCTCGGCCTGGTCACCGACCACCCGGGCCGCTGGACCGGGCTGGCCGCGGCCCGCGGCGCGACGGGTGCGGAAACCCCCTGACCAGTCACCCCGTTCACCTTCCGACCCGGAGCCGCGCCATGCCCGAGCAGCCCGCCCCCGTCAACGACCTGCGCTCGGCCCTGGCCCGCCTCGAGGACCACCCGGGCCAGCTGCACACCACCGACCACCCCATCGACCCGTACGGCGAACTGGCGGGCGTCTACAAACGCGTCGGCGCGGGCGGCACCGTCGAGCGGCCCACCAAGACCGGCCCGGCGATGCTGTTCGAGAAGATCAAGGGCTACGACGGCGCCCGCATCCTGGTCGGACTGCTGGCCAGCCGGGACCGGGTCGGCATCCTGCTGGAATGTCCGCCGCGCGAGGTGACCCGGCGGATGACCGACGCGGTGCGCGCCCCGATCGAGCCGGTGTTCGTCGGCGCCGACCAGGCCCCCTGCCAGGAGGTCGTGCACCGTGCCGACCAGGACGGCTTCGATCTGCGCACCCTGCTGCCCGCCCCGACCAACACCGACCAGGACGCGGGACCCTACTTCTGCGAGGCCCTGGTCCTCGGCTCGGACCCCGACACCGGGCACACCGACGTCACCATCCACCGCCTGTGCGTGCAGAGCGCGGACGAGATCTCCATCTTCTTCGCGCCCGGCCGGCACATCGACGCCTTCCGCAAGAAGGCCGAGGCCAAGGGGAACGCGCTGCCCGTCTCCATCAACATCGGCCTCGACCCGGCCGTCTACCTCGGCACCTCCTTCGAGGCCCCGACCACCCCGCTCGGCTTCGACGAGCTGACCATCGGCGGCGCGCTGCGCGGCGAGGGTGTGGCCCTGGTCGACTGCCTCACCGTCGACCAGAAGGCGATCGCCCGCTCGGAGATCGTGATCGAGGGCGAGATCCTGCCCGAGGTCCGGGTCGCCGAGGACAAGAACACCCGCACCGGACACGCCATGCCCGAGTTCCCCGGCTACGACGGGCCCGCCAACCCGGCCCTGCCGGTCATCAAGGTCAAGGCCGTCACCACCCGGCGCAACCCGATCGTGCAGACCCTGGTCGGGCCGGGCGAGGAACACGTGTCGCTGGCGGGCATCCCCACCGAGGCCGCCGTGCTGCGGATGTGCGAGGACGAGTACCCGGACTTCGTGCTCCAGACGTACGCCCACTCCGCCGGCGGCGGCAAGTTCCTCCAGATCATCCAGGTCAAGAAGACCAGCGCCTTCGACGACGGCCGGGCCCGCCAGGTCGGCGTCCTCGCCCTCGGCGTCTACACCGAGCTCAAGCACGTCGTCCTGGTCGACGAGGACGTCGACCCCTTCGACACCGAGGACGTGCTCTGGGCCATGACCACCCGCTTCCAGGCCGACCGGGACCTGATCGTCCTGCCCGGCGTCGCCGGACACGTCCTGGACCCCTCCCAGACCCCGCAGTACAACCCGGACCTGGGCACCAAGGGCATCACCGCCAAGATGATCTACGACGCCACCCGGCCGTACGACCTGCGGGACATGTTCACCCGCGCCCACTTCCGCGACGTCGATCCGCGGCCGTGGTACCCCGACTACCAGGAATGACCGGCCGCGGCCGGCTATCCGGCGGCCGGGCGGGCGCCGACGCGGCGCAGGCCGCGGTCGAAGACGGTCAGCAGCAGGAACAGCGCGCCGGCGCCCAGCATCAGCCAGGCCAGCTGGTGCAGCCCGCCGGTGCTCGCGTGCGACCCGAACGCGGCGGCGGTGCCGGCCGAGGCGACCATCGAGCCGAGGTACATGAACGTGCGCAGCAGCCCGGCGGAGGACCCGGTCCGCTCCGGGTCGGACTGGTGGTACACCGAGTTCTGCAACGCCAGGTTGTTGAGCCCCTGCGGCACCCCGCAGATCAGCGTGACCGCCAGCAGCAGCCACACCGGGCTGCCCGCGCCGAGGGTGAGCAGCAGCGCGCAGGCGACGAGCTGTCCGACCGCCCCGACCAGCAGCTTGCCGCGCACCCCGGCCCGGCGGCCGGTGAGCGCCGACACCGCGAGGCCGGTCAGGAACAGCGGCAACTGCACCAGACCGGCCTGGGACGGAGACAGGCCGCGGCCCTCCTCGACCCACTGGGTGAAGCCGTAGAGGAAGGCGTAGGAGACGACGTACGCCACCAGGGTGCGGGCGTAGGTCGCCAGCAGCGGCCGGTTGCCGCCGAGCACCCGCAGGTCGATGAAGGGCACGGCGGCGCGCAGCTCGCGCACCGCGAACGCGGCGCCCGCCACCACCCCGGCCAGCGGCAGGTACCAGGCGTCCAGGTGCGGGTTCATCAGGAAGAGCAGCAGTGTCACCAGCGTCGCCGCGAACAGTGCCATGCCGGGCAGGTCCAGGTCGGCGGTGACCCTGCCGCCTCCGCCGCGCGGCACACCGCCCCGCTTCGGCAGCTTCAGCGCGCCGAGCAGCACCGCGGCCACCGAGAGCGGGATGTTGACGGCGAAGGTGGCGCGCCAGCCGCCCAGCCCGATCAGCAGGCCGCCGAGCGAGGGGCCGATCACGGCGACGGTCTGGTTGGCCACCGCCAGCACGGTGAGCAGTCCGGCCGGGCTGTCCACGCCGGTGCGGTCGGCCTCGCTGCGCAGCAGCGCCATCGCGGACGGATAACCGGCGCAGGTGCCGAACCCGAGCAGTACCCGGGCGCCGATCAGCACGCCGAGGTTCGGGGCCAGGGTGCCGGCCAGACCGGCGACGCCGACCAGCGAGGTGCTGATGAGGAACAGCCGCCGGGGCCCGAAGAGGTCGATGAGCCGGCCGACCACCGGCTGCCCCAGGGCGGTGGCGAGGTAGAGCGCGGAGACCAGCCAGGCGGTCTGCGAAGGCGGGGCGCCGAGGGCCGCGCCGATCGGGACCAGGGCGACGGCGACGATCGTGGAGTTGACCGGGTTCAGCACCGAGCCGAGCACCATCGGTGGTATCAGCCCCCGGTCGAAGCGTCCCTTCGGTCCGCCGGGCCCCCGGTCCGTGCGGGTGTCGCGGGTGTCCTCCGTGGGCGGGGCCTCGGTCTCGTCGCTCATGCCTCCACCGTAGATTTAGACAGCCGCACCTGTACAGTTCGGACTGTGCAGTTTGCCTGACCTTGACCGAGTGCCTACCGGGGTCCGGACGAGGTACCCGGTGGGCCCGCCGTCGACGAGGAGTGGTCGCATGCCGGTGAGAGTGAGCCCGTTGGACGGCCGGACGGCCGTGGTGACCGGTGCGGCGCGCGGGCTGGGCGCGGCCCTGGCCCACGAGCTGTCCCGGCGCGGCATGCGGCTGGCCCTGCTGGGCCGGGAGGAGGCGGCGCTGACCCGGATACGGGACGAGCTGCCGGGGGAGGCCTGGTGCTGGGAGGCCGATGTCACCGACGACACCGGGATGGCGCGGGCCGCCGCCGCGGTCCGGCAGCGATTCGGACCGCCGTCCGTACTGGTGGCCAACGCGGGCGTGGCCGAGGGCGGCCCGTTCGCCGGGTCCGACCCCGCGACCTGGCGCCGGGTCGTCGAGGTGAACCTGGTCGGCAGCGCGGTGACCGCGCGGACCTTCCTGCCCGACCTGTTCCGCACCCGCGGCTACTTCCTCCAGGTGGCCTCGCTCGCCTCCCTCGGAGCGGCCCCCCTGATGAGCGCGTACTGCGCCTCCAAGGCCGGCGTGGAGTCGTTCGCCCAGTCGCTGCGGGCCGAGGTGGCCCACCGGCGGGTGGGCGTCGGCATCGCCTACCTCAACTGGACCGACACCGACATGATCCGCGACGCGGACCGGCACCCGGTGCTGCGCGAACTGCGCGGCCACATGCCGCCGCCCGCCCGCAAGGTCTACCCGGTGGCCCACGTGGCCGGCCGGCTGGCCGACGCGGTCGAACGGCGCCGCCCGACCGTGTACGTCCCCGGCTGGCTGCGCGCGGCCCAGCTGGTGCGCGCCGCCATGCCGCCGGTCGTCACCGCGGTCGCCCGGCGGGAGCTGCCCCGGCTCGC
Source organism: Streptomyces sp. JW3 (assembly GCF_052216785.1). Lineage (NCBI taxonomy): Bacteria > Bacillati > Actinomycetota > Actinomycetes > Kitasatosporales > Streptomycetaceae > Streptomyces > Streptomyces sp. JW3. The sequence continues at coordinate 17,217 of NZ_JBQOUX010000053.1, forward strand.
GGACGCCGAGCCGTTCGAGGCGACGGGCCTGCTGGGCGCGGGCGGCCGGGCCGCGCTCACCGAGCCCCGCACGCTCGGGCGGCTCGGCGAACCGGGTGACTGAGGCGGCGCGGGCGGCTGGGGCGTTCCGGGTGGAGGCCCAGGTTGACCGGTGCGGCGGTGGCGGGCTCGGCCAGGGCCTGGCGGGCAGCGGCGCGGCGCGGACGTGCCGCGTCCCACCTCGCCGACCACCAGCCCGCGCCGCACGAGTTCGGCGTAGACCCGGCCGGCCGTCGAGGCGGCGATGCCGCGGCGGCGCGCGAACGTCCGCCGCGGGGCAGCCGTTGTCCGGCGCCTAGCCGGCCCGCGAGGATGTCGGCGGCGATCCGGTCGGCGATCCGCCGGTAGTCGTGCACGCGGTCGGCTCCTCGGCGCTAGGGGACGAAGCCCTCATCTTGCGGACCCGGCGACGTGCCGGGTCCGCGGCCCCGGGAACGCTTGGGGCCCGGCTGGAGGGGAAGGTTCCCGCGTGCGAGGGGCCGCCGCCGGGGCGCGGGACACCGGATGCCGGCGGCGGCCGTTCGCACGGCGCGTCGCGCATCTCGGCGACGCGGTGCACGCCCCCGGCACTCCGGGACCCGTGCGGGCACCCGGCTCGAACCGGCCGGACGGGCGTCGGCCGGCCCCGTGTTGTCGGCGGCACGGGACCGGTCGTACAGGGTGAGAGCCGTGTCGGGATGCCGGAAGCGGGACAGGCCGCCGGAGGCGAGGGCGCCGGGACACGGTCTTGTCGGTGCTGAGGACGAGGGACGGGTCCGGGGGCCGGGGACCTGGAAGACGGCACGCGGCCGGGCGGCCGGGCGGTCTTCGTCCACCGTAGACCGGCGGCGCACCCGGCGGTACGGGGGCGCGGTACCAGGTTGGGTGCGTCAGTTCCGGTATGTGCGTGCCGTCGCCCGCCGGTCTCGGCGGTGCGGGTGGTCAGGTGGGGGTGCGGTAGGTCCAGGTGCCGGCGGTCATCGTGGCGTGCACCGGCATCTCGCGCAGGGTGCGCGGGTCCGTGTCGAGTGGGTTCACGTCGGTCACCACCAGGTCCGCCGGGTCGCCGGCCCGGATCAGCCGTCTGCCCCGCGCGGACCCGGTGAGCGCGTCCGCCACCGGGATGCGCTGCTCCGGGTGCCACGGCTCGCGCACCCCGTCCGTCCGGGTCACGGCGGCCGCGATGGTCAGCCAGGGGTCGAGCGGCGCGACGGGCGCGTCGGACCCCAGCTCCAGGACGGCCCCGGCCCGCAGCAGATCGGCGAAGGGGTACGCCCGGTGGGTACGGCCGGGCCAGTGCCGGTCGGCCACGTCCCGGTCGTCCACCGCGTGGCTGGGCTGCACGCCCACCGTGACGCCCAGCTCGGCGAAGCGCGGAACGTCCTTGGCGGCCAGCAACTGGCCGTGTTCCACCCGGCCGTGGCAGCGCACCGCCTCGAAGGCGTCCAGCACCCTCTCGTTGGCGCGGTCCCCGATCGCGTGCACGGCGGGCACGATGCCGTGCGAGGAGGCGTGCCGCAGCAGCCGGACCAGGTCCGGCGGTGACACCTCCGCCAGCCCGTGCGCGCCGGGCGCGTCGGGGGCCAGGCCCGGATAGGCGTCGTGGCACAGCGCGGTGCGGGTGTTGAGCGAACCGTCGCCGAGCAGCTTGAACGGCCCCACCTGGAGCAGGCCGCCCGGCGTGTCGAGTACCTGCCCGGTGCGCAGCCCGCGCCGGATCGCCGCGTCCAGGTGGGGGAGCCAGATGCCCGCCGCCACCCGCAGCGCCGGCGGGGCGGTGTGCGCCCGCCGGGTCCAGTCGGTGATGTTGTCGGCGTACTCGAAGTCGATGATCCCGGTGACCCCCCGCGCGGCCGCCGCCGCGCCGGCCTCCCGCACCCAGCGGTCCGTCACCTTGGCGGACACGGCGGTCAGGTCGGCCACCGCTCGCAGGCACGCGCCCTCCCGCAGCAGTCCGGTCGGGTGGCTGCCGTGTCCGACGGCGTCCAGGGCGGCGGAGTTCAGCCAGGCGCAGTGCAGGTCGGCACTGATCAGCAGAGTGGGCCGGTCCCCGGTGACCGCGTCCAGCAGGCCCTTGCCGGGTGTGTCCGGCCACAGTGCGTCGCGGAAGCCGTAACCGACGAGGAGTTCACCGGCCGGCCGGACGGCGGCCCGCTTCCCGGCCGCGTCGGCCGCCTGCCGGGCCGACCGCGCGCCGGACAGGTCGAGCCGGCGGCGCACCCCCGCCCACTGCACCATGTGCACGTGCGAGTCCCACAGGCCGGGGAGCAGGGTGCGGCCGTCGAGGCGGAGGCGCTCCCCCGGGGCGCGGGGTGCCTCGCCCGCCGGGTACACGGCGGTGACCAGTCCGTTCTCGATCCGTACGTCGCTCAGCGGACCGCCGGCCCCGAGGCGGACCCGCTCCAGGGTGACCGGCGGCGCGCTGGTCGTGGCGGTCGCGGTGGTGGTCGGCACGGTGTCCTCCCGAAGACGCGCGGGGCCGGGCGAGTTCAGCGTGGCGGACAGTACCCCGGGGGCGGCGGCCGGGGCGAGAGCGAGGCCGGCCGCCCGCGATGTCGGCGCGGGCGGCCGGCGGGATCAGCGGTCGCCGCGCCGGGCGGCCGCCCCCTGCGGGGTGCCCGTGATGGTGAACTGGGAGCCCGGTTCGATCTCCACGTCCTGTTCGGCGGAGCCGGTGATGGTGACGTCCGTCAGGGTGGCGCTGCCCCGGGCGCCGCTCATCGCCAGGATGCCGGAGCCGTTGTTGGACTTGTCGATCCGGACGTTCGTGATCCTCACGTCCGGCATCGCGCCGCCGCCCGTCTTGAACTGGATGCCGTCGTAGGTCGAGTCATGGATCTCGGTGTCCCGGATGGTCACACCCGGGATGTCCTGCCCCTGCGCGAACAGGGTGATGGCGCCGAACTCCTGGTCCTCGTTCCAGAACGCGCCGCCGGTGCGGTACAGGGCGTTGCCCGCGAGCAGCGTCTGACCGGTGAAGGGCAGCGGGTCGTGGTCGGTGGCCAGCATGATGCCGGGGTAGTTCATCGTGTCGGAGATGACGTTGTTCTCGACGGTGTTGCCGTAACCCCCGTACACCGCCACCCCGTTGGCCCGCCACGGCAACTGGATGGTGTTGTTGCGGAAGTGGTTGTCGTGGCCGATGTCCACCGAGGTGTCCTTCACGTACTTGCTGGACCACACCGCGAGCGAGTCGTCGCCGGTGTTGCGGAAGGACGAGTTGTAGACGGTCGAGTCGCGGGTGCCGTTGGCGAAGTTGATGCCGTCGGCGTAGGTGTCGCGGATGCGGACGCCGGTGAACTCCAGTCCGTCACCGGGGCCCCACAGCTCGGGGATGTTGGAGTAGTCGCGGCCGGCCCACACCCCGACGTTGGCGTGCTCGATCCACACATTGCTGATCTTCGTGCCCTTGCCGAAGCGGCCGTTGAGACCGACGCCGCCCTCCTGGTTGCCGTCACCGCCCCGGATGGTGCCGGAGCCGAAGATGGCGAGGTCGGATATCTGGGTGTTGTCGTCGATGTCGAAGCCGAAGTTGCCCTCGTGCGGGTGGTTGATGCCGCCCGCCTCGTGCGGCGGGGTCAGTGTGTACAACTGCGAGTGCCACATGCCGGCGCCGCGGATCGTGACGTCCCGGATGCCGACCTGGTTGTACTGGCCCCGGTTCTGCGGGTCGTCGGTCAGGATCTTCTGCTCCTGACGCCACTGCCCGGCCGGCACCCACACGCACGGGATCTGCCCGTTCTGGTCGGCGGTCACCGCCCGCTGGAGGGCGTCGGTGTCGTCGAGCCCGTCGTTCGGCACGGCCCCGTACTCGGTGATGGAGACGCAGTTCGCCGGCTTGGCCGCCGGGGGCGCGACCTGCTCCAGGTCGATCAGGTCGATGACCTGGAAGGCGGCCGAGTCGCTCGCGTCCCGCTGGAGCCGGAACACGGTGCCCGCCGGGTAGGTCGTCGGCAGCAGCGCGTGGGACTCGTCGAACAGCCGCCGCGCGTCACCGCCGGGCCGGTTGGTGAGTCCTTCCGGGTCGTCGGTGTTCCCGTACAGCCAGCTGTGCTTGGAGGACAGGGGCACCTTCTGCACGAACTCGCCGTCCGCGTAGAGGCTGATGGTGGCGTCCGCGCCGCCGCCGGCCGGTGCGTCGGGGACCGAGTTGCGCACCACGACGGAGTTGGTGGAGGTGGTCGAGGTGAACTCCACGTACTCGCCGGTGGCGTCCAGCCGGACCGACTTGCGCCCGGAGGACTCGGTGCCGAAGTCGGTGTGTCCGAAGGTCCGCTCGGCGTCGGCGGCCAGCAAGGTGCCCTCGTAGCGGCCGTCCTCCGCCTCGTACTCGGTGTACGGCACGGCGGCACCGCGCCCCACGACGAGCGACTTGGCGAGGACGTTGTTGTCCTCGTCGGTCTCCTCGACGGCACCGGTGGCGTCGGCGGTCGCGGTGAGCGTGGCACCGCCCGCGGTCGCCGTCCAGACGCCGCTGACCGGCACGTTCACCGTGGCTCCGGCGGCCACTTGGCCGGTGGTGCCGTTGAGTACGGTGCCGCCGGCCTGGAGGCGGGTCACCGATCCGGCCGGTACGGCGGTGGTGCCGGCGTTGTGCACGGCGACCGTGAAGGAGACGGCCGCGCCCACGGCCGGGTTGGCCGGGTCGGCGGTGATCGAGCGGACCTCCAGGTCCGGTCCGGGCGCCCGGGCGACGACGAGGCGGTCCGCCGCGTTGCGGCTGTTGTTGGAGTCGTCCAGCTCGGCGACCGTGTTGCCCGGATCGACGGCCGCGGAGACCGCGTAACTCCCCGCCGGGTGGGTGCCGGTGTCCACCGCCACCTCGGCCGAGGCACCCGGTTCGAGGGCGGGTACGTCGGCCCGGCCGGTGACCGTCCCCTCGACGCTCGCCTCGACCGTCGTCGCGGCCGAGCGGGCCGTCCCGGCGTTGCGGACGGTGGCACCGACGCTCACCGGGTCCCGCTCGCTGGGCTCGGCGGGCGACCAGTCCAGGCCGGTGACGGTCAGGTCGGGCGCGGGCGCGGCGGTGCCGACCACCTGGAACTCGGCGACCTGGCCGCCGGGCGCCCCGGAGTTGGCGAAGAACCTGAGCCGTACGTCGGCCCAGCGGCCGCTGACCGGGATCGTCACGGTGTTGCCGTTGGCCGGGGCGAACGCGTAGTCCGCCCGGTCCCGCACCGAGCTGAAGCCGCTCGCCGCCGCCTGCCGGCCCAGCACCTCGATGCTCTGCGTACGGGCCGCCCACACCGGGTCCGGACTGAGCTTGACCACGACTCCGGTGACGTCCGCGTCCGCGCCCAGCTTCACGGTGAGGTCGGCGGGGTGTCCGGCGGCCTCCCAGTAGGTGGCGGTGGAGTCGTCGGTGGCGTTGGCCGCGACGTAGGACTGCGTCGACGAGGTGGCCTCGGCCGGCTTGCCGCGCGCCAGGTTGGTGCCGGTGGGCGGTGGTTCGGTGGTGACGTCCTCGCCGTACACCTCCAGCTCGGCCAGTTGCGCCGCGGTCCAGCCGGTGTTGCCGGTGACCTGGACGCGGACGTAGCGCACCTCGGCCGGGTCGGCCAGGTCGACGGTGACGGTGTTGGCGCGGGCCGGGTCGAAGGCGCGGGCAGCCGAGGCGGCGAGGGTGCGGAAGGCGGCACCGTCGGTGCTGCCCTGGAGGGCGAGCGTCTGGGTCCGGCCCTCCCAGCCGGACGGCAGCTTGAGCACCACCCGCTCCACGTCCCGGGCGGTGCCCAGGTCGGCCTGCACCCACTGCGGGAAGGACCCGGCGGGACCCTCCCAGTAGGACGCCTGCGCGCCGTCGGTGACGTTGCGGGCGGCGTACTCGCCGTGCGCGCCGCCGGCCGTGGCCGGACGGCCGAGCGCGAGGTTGGGGCCGGCGGCGGCCGGCGCCGAGTGTCGCGCGGCGTGGGCCGGGGCGGCGAGGGCCACCGGCGCCGGACCGGCCGCCATGAGCCCGGCGATCAGGGCACAGGTCAGCGGCCGGCGGCCGAGGGGTCTCCATCTCATGAGGTCCTCCAGGGAATTACTGCACGCCAATTGAGCAACTCAGTCGATTTTTTGCGGAAAACGCGTCAACAGAGTTGTGGCGGCTCTGACGTTTGTCAATGGGTTGGGATGCGAGTCCCGACGGACGGAAATCCGCTTGCGTGACTTGCGGTCAGCAGACCTCGGGGTCACGGGGGTGTACGGGCGTCCGCCACGTCACATGACAGTCAATTCTCCGCAAGAGTTCGCGCGAGTAGCGCAAATACAGCGGACCGCGTTACGACCCCAGGCCGGCGTCCCTGGCCCGGATCATGGCGTCGTCGCGGTTCCTGACCTGGAGCTTGGCGAAGATGTGCGACACGTGGTTGCGCACCGTCTTGTCCGAGAGGAACAGGTGCCGGGCGATCCGCCGGTTGGTGTGTCCGCGGGCCAGCAGGTCGAGGATCTCCCGCTCCCGGTTGGTGAGGTGGGGGAAGGCGACGCGGCCGGGGAAGGTGTGGATGGCGGAGAAGTACGTGCCCAGGCGGGCCGCGATGGACGGGCTGAAGACCGCGCCGCCCGCCGCCACCGTCCGTACCGCCCGCAGCAGTTCGTCCCGGGACGCCTCCTTGGCCACATAGCCGTGAGCGCCCGCGCGCAGCGCCGCCACCACCTCGTCGTCGTCCTCGTACAGGGAGACGACGAGCACCCGCGGCCGGTGCCCGGCGGTCCCCGAGGTGATCGTGCGGATCGCCTCCACGCCCGGCATCCGGGGCAGCCGCAGATCCATGAGGATCACCTGCACGGCCCGCCCGAGACGCGCGACGGCCTCCACCGCCTCCTCGCCGCTGCCCGCCTCCCCGACCACCGTCAGGTCGCCTTCGGGGTCCAGGGCGCTGCGCAGTCCCTGGAGGAACAGGGGGTGGTCGTCGACGATCAGAACCCCCACCGTCATCCGGACACCTTTTCGCGGCCGAGTGCGCCCATTCGTCCCCCTTTTGAGCATGGTCAGGATCAGGCTAGGTCCTGCCCTGTCCCGTCTGGAGAGCCCTTCCGGTCAGCCGCCCGGCCGTTCGGCGGGGCTGCGGGGGGATGCCCAGGGCCCGAGAAATCACACACGCGTCGGAAGGGAAGCTCCGGTGTGCGAATGCCGTCACCGGCACGGTCCGCTTGTCGCAGGAGTGTCCGTGAGGGCAGGTGCGCGTCGGTCGGATGGGCCCCGGGTGAACCGTCCGTGTGCTCCGGCCACTACGACGCGAAGTCGATGTAGGGAACTCGGCGGAGAGCAGTGGTTGCTTGCGTACGCGGTATATTGCGGATGCGGGTATCCGCGAAGTGGTAATGTCTACGAGTGCAAATTGTTGGGACGCCCTCCTGTCTGGAGTTTTCTGAGTGAGTTCTCTTTTCCAGCCCTGCACCCTGCGTTCGGTGACCGTGCCCAACCGGGTGTGGATGCCGCCGATGTGCCAGTACTCCGCCGCCCCCGAGGGCCTGGCCGAGGGAGTGGCCACCGACTGGCACTTCCAGCACTACGGCGCCCGCGCCGCGGGCGGCACCGGACTGATCATTGTCGAGGCCACCGGTATCTCCCCCGAGGGCCGCATCTCGCCCCAGGACCTGGGCCTGTGGAACGAGACGCAGACCGGCGCACTGCGCCGCATCACCGACTTCCTCAAGAGCCAGGGCACCGTCGCCGGCATCCAGCTCGCTCATGCCGGCCGCAAGGCCTCCACCGGCCAGCCCTGGAACGGCGACCGTCCGGTCGGGCCGGACGAGCACGGCTGGACCCCGGTCGGCCCCAGCGCCGAGCCGTACCCCGGCCTGAAGGTCCCGCACGAACTCACCGTCGACGAGATCCGCGCGACCCTCGACCAGTGGCGGGCCGCCGCCCGGCTCGCCCTCGCCGCCGGCTTCCAGGTCGTCGAGATACACGGCGCGCACGGCTACCTGATCGGCAACTTCCTCTCCCCGCACAGCAACCGGCGCACCGACGAGTACGGCGGCAGCTTCGACAACCGCGTCCGGTACGCCGTCGAGGTCGTCGACGCCGTACGCGAGGTCTGGCCGGACGACCTCCCGCTGTTCTTCCGGCTGTCCGCCACCGACTGGCTGGACGAGGGCGGCTGGACCCCGGACGAGTCCGTCGCCCTCGCCCGGATCCTCACCGAGCACGGGGTGGACCTGATGGACGTCTCCACCGGCGGCAACGCCGACGGGGTGACCATCCCGGTCGGACCGAACTACCAGGTGCCGTTCGCCGCCCGGATCAAGCGGGAGACGGACATGCCGGTGGCCGCCGTCGGCGAGATCACCGACCCCGGCCAGGCGGAGAAGATCCTCGCCGCCGGCGAGGCCGACGCGGTCCTGATCGGCCGGCAACTGCTGCGCGAGCCCACCTGGGCCCGGCGCGCCGCCCGGGAACTCGGCGGCGACGTGCGGATTCCCCCGCAGTACGGCTGGCGCCCCTGACCGCCACCGGCCGTCCCTGACCGGCCCGGAGCGGGCGCCCGCCGGACCTGACCGCTTTATGGTGGTCCGGTGCGAATCGTTCCCCGCTGGGCCCTGCTCTCCTCCGGCTGCGCGCCTGTCCTGCTCATCGTGGGCTGGACGATCGCGGGGGCACTGGAAGGACCCGGCTACGACCCCGTCACCGGCACCATCAGCGTCCTGGGGGCCTACGGGAGACCCGGCTACTGGGTGATGAACGGGGCGCTGGCCGCCCTGGGCGTCTGCCATCTGCTGACCGCCTGGGGACTGCGGGTCGCCTCCGGGGCCGGCCGGCTGGCGCTGGGCGGCGGCGGCCTCGCGGCCTTCCTGGTGGTGGCGCTGCCCGCGCCGAGCAGCGGCGGTTCCCTGCGGCACGGCACCGCCACCGTGATCGGCTTCACGCTGCTCGCGGTGTGGCCGGTGCTGGCCGCGTGGGGCGGCGGCGCGGCTCCCTGGGCGCTGCGGCCCGGACCCGCGTGCGCCGCGACCGCTCTGATGGCGGCCGGCGGGATCTGGTTCATGACCGAGATGCAGTCGCACGGGGCCGCGGGACTCGCCGAGCGGGTGGTGACGTCCGTGCAGTCCGTATGGCCGTTCGTGGTGGTCACCTCGTGTCTCGCCCGCTCCGGCGGCCGGAGCCCGGAGCGGGACGAGCAGCCCGCCGGACAGCGGTAGGCGGCCGGCCGGCGTGCTGTCATCGGTGTGCCGGGTCCGTCAGGCGCTGTCCGTCAGGCGCCGGAGGCCCACTCGCCCGGGCCGCCGCCGCGCCACTCGATCAGGCGGGAGCGGACCACGTCCATCTCGTCCCAGTCCTGGAGCCCGACCTCCTGGAGGAAGCGGGCGACGTCCCGCACGCTGAACGCCCGGCCGAGGATCTCGCCGTCCACCCGCACCCGCCGGCCGCCGTCGTCGTCGGGCGGGTACACGGTCACCGGGCGCGTCGCGGTCATGGCACCAGCGTGCGGGCGCGGCCGGCGGTACGCACGCGGAACGCCGTACCGCGCGGCACGGATCGGCTCCTGAGAAAGCGGATCAGCTCTTGAGGAAGTCGAGCAGATCCTCGTTGAACCGCTCCTTGTCACCGGCCACCATCGCGATGCCGTGCGAGCCGCCCTCGTACACCTTGAGCGTGGCCCCCGGGATGATCCGGGCGGCCTTGCGGGCGGTGGCGTCGATCGGGACGACCTGGTCGTCGTCGCCGTGCACGATGAGCGTCGGCACGTCGAACCTGCGGCAGTCCTCGTGGAAGTCGGTGTAGCCGAACGCGTCCACGCAGTCGACGCCGCCCGTGATCGTCTGCCGCATGGCCATGTACCAGAACGCGTCCTTGTTGCCCTGCGTGACCTTGTTCCCCGGGCGGTTCGCGGAGAAGAACCCCACCGCCGTGTCCTGCCAGAACTGCGACCGCTCCTTGACGATGCCCGCCTTGATGCCGTCCAGCACCTGCCCCGGCACCCCCTCGGGGTTGTCCGGCCCCTGGGCCATCAGCGGGGTGACGGCGGAGAGCAGGACGGCGGAGGCGACCCGCGCGGTGCCGTGGCGCCCGATGTAGCGCGCGAGTTCGCCGCCGCCCATGGAGTGCGCGACCAGCGTGACGTCGCGCAGGTCGAGGTGGTGGACCAGGTCGTTCAGATCGTCCGCGAAGGTGTCGAAGTCGTAGCCGTCGTACACCGGGGTGGAGCGGCCGTGCCCCCGGCGGTCGTGGGCGATGCCCCGGAAACCGGCGTCGGCGACCGCCTTGAGCTGGTCCTGCCAGGCGTCGCCGTTGAGCGGCCACCCGTGGATGAAGACGACCGGGCGTCCGCTGCCCCAGTCCTGGTAGAAGATCTCGACTCCGTCACGCGTCGGGCAGATGGGCATGAGCCTGTGCTCCTCGTGGGGGAGAGGTGGGGCAAGGGCGGGGGAGAGGCAAGGGCGCCGGGCCGCCCGGCACCGGCGGGGCGGCGCTCGGGCGCCGGCTCCTCCCTGGCCGCGCTCCCATCAGAGTCCAGCCGGTCGGCGCCCGCAATCGGCGGGACCGGCCACCCGGCCCTGTCGGCCCACCGGCGTGCCCGCCCCGGGCGGCGGCCCGACCCCCGCCGGACCGCCGCCCGGTCCGGCCCGGCCGCCCGGCCTGCCCCGCTGCTCCGAACGGGTGCCGGCAGGCGCCCCGGCCCTCGCCCGGGCAAGAGGGTTAGGGTCGTACCGGTGATGGCCGCGGAGGCCACGAGAAGGGGGGCGCGGACCATGCGCGGGACAGTGACAGCGGTCAGCAGCAACGGGCAGTACTCGTTCACCAAGCCCAACCGGCCGAGCATCACCCTGCTGGCCGGTCTGGGCGTGGCGGGCGACGTGCACGCCGGGGTCACCGTCAAGCACCGGTCGCGGGTCGCGCAGGACCCCACCCAGCCGAACCTGCGCCAGGTCCACCTCATCCACGAGGAACTGTTCACCGAGGTCGGCGAGGACGGTTTCAAGGTCGCGCCCGGTGAACTCGGCGAGAACGTCACCACCCGCGGCATCGACCTGCTCGGCCTCCCGGCCGGCACCCTGCTGCGGCTCGGCGGGGCGGCGGTGCTGGAGGTGACCGGCCTGCGCAATCCCTGTCTCCAGATCGACGCGTTCCAGGACGGCCTGCTCAAGCGGGTCGTGGGCCGCGACGCGGCGGGCCGGATCGTGCGCAGGGCCGGGATCATGACCGTGGTGCGGGAGGGCGGCGTGGTCCGCCCCGGCGACCCGATCACGGCGGAACCGCCGAACGGCCCCCACCGCCCACTGGACCGGGTCTGACCCACCGCCGTACCACTGCCGCCGCGGTGCCGTCCCGTCCCGGCCTCCCGCTGCCACCGCACCGCCGTCTCAAAATGCTGCCCGCATGGCGAGACGGCTTGGCTTCCGGAGGCCGTGGTTCCGTATATTCGCACGCATGTCTGCCCCGGCCCCCCTGCTGTGCCTCGCGCTGTTCGCGACCTCCGCGTGGTGCGTCGACGACGGTCTCTGTCGCCGCCGCTGAGACCCGCCCGTCCGCGCCACCCGCGCCGCCGGGCGCCCCGTGCCCCCGCCCGTCGCTCCCGTGCACACCCCGGAGACCATCCGTGACCACCGCCCCGCCCGCCGGGCCGGCCGCGCCGCCGCGCGTGCCCACCGGCCTCTTCACCCCGTCCCCCACCTCCTCGGCCCGGCCGGACGCGCCGCCCCTGCCGCCGGTGCGGCGCACCCCCCTGGTCGTGGCCGCGCTGCTGGCCGTGGCCCTCACCGCCTACGTGTGGTCCGCACACGGCGCCAAGCCCGGCGTGCTGCTCCTGCTGGGACTCGGCCTCGGCGTCGCCCTGTTCCACTCCCGCTTCGGCTTCACCTCCGCCTGGCGCCAGCTGGTCGCGGTCGGCAACGGCACCGGACTGCGGGCCCACACCCTGCTGCTCGGCACCACCGCCACGCTGTTCGCGGTGATCATCGGCACCGGCACCGGACTGTTCGGCTCCCAGCCGGCCCCGTCGGGCGGCTCGCTCGGCGTCGGCCTGGTGGCCGGCTCGGCGCTCTTCGCGATCGGCATGCAACTGGGCGGCGCCTGCGCCTCCGGCACCCTCTTCGCCGTCGGCTCGGGACAGACCTCGGTGGTGCTGACCCTCGCCGGGTTCATCGCCGGCGCCACCCTCGCCGCCTGGCAGTTCGACCTGTGGAAGGACCTGCCGGCCTGGGACCCGGTGGTGCTGTCCGACCACATCGGCTGGTTCGGCTCCTGGGCGGTGACGATCGCCGCGCTGCTGCTCGTCGTGGTCGTCTCGCGCCGCGTCCAGGCCCGTCGCAACCCGCCGCCGCTCGGCCCCGTCCCCTCGGCGCGCGGCGCGGCCGTCCGGGCCCTGCGCGGCTCCTGGCCGCTGGCCGCGGGCGCCCTGGCCCTGGCCGTGCTCGGAGCCGGCGTGCTGCTGGTCTCCGGCGGCGCCTGGGGCGTCACCAGCGCGTTCAGCCTGTGGGGCTCGGAACTGGTGGGCGCGCTCGGCGGCCACCCCGAGAACTGGACCTGGTGGCGGCAGCCCGGCAACGCCGACATGCTGGCGGGCCCGGTCCTGGCCGACAAGACCAGCCTCACCGACATCGGCATCATGATCGGCGCGGCCGTCGCCGCGGCCCTCGGCGGCAGCTGGGCCCTGCACCGCGGCATCCCGTGGCGGACGGCGGTCGCCTCGGTGCTCGGCGGGGTGCTGATGGGCATCGGCGCGCGGCTGGCCGGCGGCTGCAACATCGGCGCCTACCTCGCGGGCATCGCCTCGGGCAGCCTCAGCGGCTGGGTGTGGGGCGCCTTCGCGCTGGTCGGCACCTGGGCCGGTCTCAAGCTCCGTCCGCTGTTCGGCCTGGGCAACCCCAAGCCGGGCGACGGCGTCTGCTGACCGGACGGTGACCGTCCGAGGAACGAGACGGTACGACGCCGCCGCCGGGGGTACGGACGCCCCGTACGCCCCGGCGCCGGCACACCCCGCGACGACCCGCACCGTCCGACCCCGCACCCGCACCACCCAGGAGCCGCTGTGACGGCGAACGCCTCCGCCCGGACGCCGGCGACCCTCGCCGAGACCCGCCGTGCCCTGGCCGCCGGACGGCCCGTCGTCCTGCCCAACCCGGCGCCGCTGACCCACGTGGTCACCGCCGTCCACGCGCCGGCCGTCAACGCGGCCAAGGAACGGCCCCTCACCCAGCCCGTCGCCCTGTGGGCCCACCACCCGGCCACCCTGCGCGCACTCGATCCGCTCTGGGACCTCACCCCCGCCGACCGCGCGCTGGCCCGCCGCCTGCTCACCGAGGAACACCTCACCGTGCTGCTGCCGCTGCGCCCGGACACCGAACGCCCGGCCTGGACGGCCCCGGCCGCCAAGGACGGCTGGATGCTTCTGTTCGGCGCCCGCTGGGAACCGGTGCGCCCGCTCCTGGACGACCATCCGGTCCTGTACGTCAGCAGCGCCAACCGCACCGGCCGCCCGCCCGCCGCCCACACCGACGAGGCGCTCGCCATGTTCCCGGCCACCGTCCCCGTACTCGCCGCACCGCACCCGGCGGCCGGGCGGCGACGGGCGACGACGACCGTACGGCTGCACCCCGACGGACGGCTCACCCTGCACCGCCCCGGCGCCCAGGACGCGCCGTACCGGCGCCCCGAGGACTATCTGCGCCGGCTGCGCGCCGACGGCTGACTCTCCCTAGACCCGCCGCCGGCGGCGCCGGATCACCAGCCCCGCCACCGCGGCGGCCCCCGCCCCGAGCGCGCTCCACACCAACGGGTCCCGATACGGCCGGTAGGGCAGGGCAGGTGAGGCGGCCAGGGGGATGGTGGCGGTGTCGTTGCCGGGGGTGCGGTCGTAGGGGTTGTACGTGCGGATGGTGCCGTGCGCTCCGGGGACCCGCCGGTCGATGCGGACCCGGAAGCCGATGACGGTCGTGCCGCCCTCGTGCCGTACCTCGTAGAAGCCGTCGTCGCCGATGGCGCAGTCGACGGCCCCGTCGCCCCTCCGGGGCCGCTCGCAGGCCCAGTCGCTGTCGTCGCCCTCGAAGCTGTACGGGACGGAGGTGACGGTGGTGCCGTCCGGCGGGATCACCTGGAAGCCGCCCATCGTCTCCGTGCCGGGCAGCCGGCCGGGGCCGTGGTCGCGCAGCCCGAGCCGCACCGTCACGGTGTCGCCGACCCGGCCCCGTACGGTCGCCGTGACCGGCTCGTAGTCGGCCTGCACCGTGGTCTCGACGTGCACCTCGGTGCGGTCGGCGGTGAGGCCGGTGGCGCTGGTGCGGGTCAGCTTCAGCGGGGCCTCGTCGCCGCGTTCCGGGTGGTCGGCGGGGGCGGTGGTCTCGGCGGACCAGCGGTAGGAGAGGGTCCCGGACAGTTGGCCGGCCTCGGCGGTGAAGCGGACGGGGGAACTGGTGCGGTAGGCGGTGTCCGGGCCGGCCTCGGTGGCGAACCGGCACCACGCGGAGGTCGAGTCCGTGGTGAAGCGGCAGTTGGCCGGGCGGGACGTCAGCCGCAGGCCCTCCGGCGCGGTGAGCAGCAGGGCGACGCCCTCGCTCGCGGTGAAGCGGCTGCGGTTGGCGAAGGCGGGTGTCACCGTCTGAGGTGTCCCGGGGGCCGCGCCGGTGACCGTCCCGGCCTGCTCCGGGGTGTGCAGCGTGGGACCGCCCACGGTCATGCGGGTGAGGCCGGTGACCGGGGACGCGTTGGCGGCGGTGACCCGGTAGGTGACCGTGCCGCTGTCGCCGGGGGCGACGCCGTCCACACCGCGCAGCAGGAACGGGATGTTCGACTCCCCGTCGCCGTTCTGCACGTCGCCGTAGGCACAGGTGAACACGGGACCCTTGTGCACACAGTTGCCGGCCCCGCCCGGCTCCGCCACGGCCACCCCCTTCAGGCCGGTGGTGTCCACCACGACCTCGACGTCCCGCGCGTCGCCGCCCGCGCTCGGCGCGACGGCGACGGGCACCGGGAAGTCCTCGACCCGGGCGTCCGCGCCCTCGTCGGCGTGGTAGAGCAGGTGGGTGCCCGGGGTTTCGAGCTTCAGCAGGACCCCGCCGGTGTCGTCGGCCGCG
Organism: Streptomyces sp. JW3; assembly: GCF_052216785.1. NCBI lineage: Bacteria > Bacillati > Actinomycetota > Actinomycetes > Kitasatosporales > Streptomycetaceae > Streptomyces > Streptomyces sp. JW3. The sequence continues at coordinate 32,235 of NZ_JBQOUX010000053.1, forward strand.
GCCGGGCCCGAGGCGGTGGCGAGGAGCGCGGCGAGCGTCGCCGTGAGGGCGGCCGGGCGTCTGGTGATCCGTATCCGGTGGCGCATGCGCGCACTATGCCAGTGCCCGCGGGCGATGATCACCGCGGGCACCGGCGGGCCCGGGGGAGTCCCGCCGGGCGCGGCCTCGGATCAGTACTTCTCGGACTGGCCGCCGTCGACCGCGACGACCGTGGCGTTGATGAAGGAGGCGTCGTCCGACAGCAGGAACGCCACCAGCCCGGCGACCTCCTCGGGGCGGCCGAAGCGCTTCATCGGGTTGGAGCTGACGAACTGCCGCCCGGCCTCTTCCCAGTTGACCGGGTCCAGCTGCTTGAGCGAGCCCTCGACCATCGGGGTCATGATGGCACCCGGTGCGATGGCCTTCACGGTGATGCCGAACTGCCCGTACTCCACACCGGAGTTGCGGGTGAGGCCGACCACGCCGTGCTTGGCGGCCGCGTAGCCGGACTGGTTGCCCACGCCCCGGATGCCGCCGACCGAGGCGGTGTTGACGACGCTGCCGCCGCCCTGCTCGCGCATGACGGCCAGCACGTGCTTCAGGCCGAAGAACACGCCCTGGAGGTTGATCGCCACGACCCGCTGGAACTCGTCGCCGCCGAACTCCTCGGTGAGGTTCTGCCGGCCCTCGATGCCCGCGTTGTTGAAGAAGCCGTCGATCCGGCCGTACGCGCTCCTCGTCTCCTCGACATAGCGCCGCACGTCCGCCTCGTCGCTCACGTCGGCGGTGATCAGCAGCACCTCGGTGCCGGGGGACGCCTGCTCGATCTCGGCGGCGGTCTCGGCCAGCCCCTGCTCGCTCACGTCGACGAGGGACAGCTTCGCGCCCTCGGCGGCCAGCCGGAGCGCCGTCGCCCGGCCCAGTCCCGAGCCGCCGCCGGTGATGAGCACGGCCTTGCCGTCGAACCTGTTCGTCATGAGGAGCCTCCTTGAGCCACTGTTTCTCACTATTATTAGACAGTACGTACTGTCGCGTTATTCCAGAGGGTGAGACGAAGAGGGTGAGACGATGACGCAGGAACCGGCCGCCCGGCCCCGCCGCGGCCGCCGCCGCGACCCGGACGCGCACGCCGCCGTGCTGCGGGCGACCCGCGAGCTGGTCGCCGAGCTCGGCTACCACCGGGTCACCATGGAGCGCATCGCCGCCCGCGCCGGGGTGGCCCGGATGACGCTGTACCGCTGGTGGCCCAACAAGGCGGCGGTGGTCACCGAGGCGGTGGCCGACCGGCTGGCCCCCGAGCCGCCGCCCGACACCGGCAGCACCCGCGCGGACGCGATCGCCTCGCTGGTCTCCCTGGTGCGCACCCTGACCCTGCTCGGCGACCCCAGCGTGGTGGCCGGCGCCCTCGTCGAGCGGGGTGAGGCCGGCCGCACCGAACTGCGCGACCTGCTCGCCGCCCGCCTGGAGCCGCTGCGCCGGCTGCTGGAACGCGGCAGGGAGCGCGGTGAGCTGCCGGCCGCGCTGCCCGTCGCCGCCCTGGTCGACAGCTGGCTCGGGTTCGTCCTCTACCGGATCGTCTTCACCGAGCGGGTGCCGGACCAGGACGAGATCGCCGCCCTGGTGGACGTCCTGCCCTTCACCCAACCCTGACCGGGGCGGCCCCGGGCCCTCTGGACCCGGGCGCCCGGTGGCCGCCATCCTGGTGCGGGCCGTTCCCGCAACCGGCTCCAGTGAGGTGGCAGCAGCATGACCGTCGTAGATCTCGCCGCGCTCGGCGAGTCCTTCACCCGCGACCCGTACCCCGTCTACGCGCGCTTACGGGACCAGGGCCCGGTCCACCACATCCGGATGCCGGAGGGCGCGGAAGCCTGGCTGGTCGTCGGCTACGAGGCCGGCCGGGCCGCGCTGACCGACCCCCGGCTCACCAAGGAGTGGAGCAGGGCGGCGCCCGCGCTGCGGCTCGGCGCGGTCTCGGCCGGCCGGCACATGCTGCGCGCCGACCCGCCCGACCACACCCGGCTGCGGAAACTGGTCGCCCGGGAGTTCACCCCCCGGCGCGTGGAGCAGCTCGCGCCCCGCGTCCAGAAGACCACCGACGAACTCGTCGAGGCCATGCTCGCCGCCCCCGACGGACGGGTGGACCTGGTCGAGGCGCTGTCCTTCCCGCTGCCGATCTCCGTCATCTGCGACCTGCTCGGCGTCCCCGACCTGGACCGCGGCGCCTTCCGCAACTGGTCGAACGAGGCGCTCGGCGCCATCGACCCGGACCGGCGCGAGGCCGCGGCCGCCGCCATGATGGGCTACCTGACCACACTGGTCGACGACAAGCGCCACCACCTCGGCGACGACCTGCTCAGCGCCCTCATCCACGGCCAGGACGAGGACGGCGACTCGCTCTCGCCGGAGGAACTGCTCGGCATGGCCTGGCTGCTGCTCGTCGCCGGCCACGAGACCACCGTCAACCTCATCTCCAACGGCGTCCTCGCCCTGCTCACCCATCCGGAGCAACTGGCGGCCCTGCGCGCCGACCCCGGCCTCATGGAGGGCGCGGTGGAGGAGATGCTGCGCTACGACTCCCCGGTGGAGACCCCCACCTACCGCTTCACCACCGAACCGGTGACGATCGGCGGCACCACCGTGCCCGGCGGCGGCGAACTGGTCCTCGTCGCCCTGGCCGACGCCAACCGCGACCCCGGCCGGTTCCCGGCCCCCGACCGCTTCGACATCACCCGGGACGCCCGCGGCCACGTCGCCTTCGGCCACGGCATCCACTACTGCCTGGGCGCACCGCTGGCCCGGCTGGAGGCCCGGATCGCCATCGGCACCCTGCTGCGGCGCTGCGGCGGCCTCGCCCTGGACATCCACCCGGCGGCGATCACCTGGCGCACCGGCATGCTGATCCGCGGCCCGCACAGCCTGCCGGTGCGGGTCACCCCGTAGGCCCCTCGGGTGCGGGACCGGCCGCGCGGACCCACGCTGGAAGGGCGAGAGTCGCGAGCGGTCGGCAGGAGGGAGAACGGCATGGCGAAGAGCGGTGGCGGCGGGAACAAGATCGGGAAGGGCGACAAGGTCGCCTGGAAGAGTCACGGCAGCGAGACCGAGGGCAAGGTCGAGAAGAAGATCACCGAGCGGACGGAGGCGGCCGGCCGCACGGTGGACGCCTCCCCGGAGGACCCGCAGTACCAGGTACGCAGCGCGAAGTCGGGCAAGTCCGCCGTGCACAAGCCGTCGGCCCTGAAGAAGAAGAAATGAGCGGCGACGGCCACCGCGAGACCTGGGACGACTTCCGCGCGCTGGTGAACATGGCACCGGCCGACCTGGAGAAGTGGCTGGCCACCGAGGAGTCGCAGGAGGCCGGACAGCACAAGGACGGGGGAGAGTCCACCGGGCACGCCTCCGGCCGCCGGATCGTGGCGCTCCTGCGTGCGAAGAAGGGCGACCTCACCGACGACGACTACGCGCACATGCGCAAGGTCACCGGCTACCTCCGCCGGCACCTGGCCCAGCGCCCGTCCGGCGATGTGGCGGACACCAAGTGGCGCCACTCGCTGATGAACTGGGGCCACGACCCGCTGGCCTGACCCCGCGGACGGCCGCCGCCGCGCTCACGCGGGCGCGGCCGTCTCCGGCTCCGGCTCCCGGGGCGGGTCGCTCAACTGCTCGCGTACGTAGTTCCAGATCACCGCGATCAGCGCGGCGACCGGCACGGCCAGCAGGCTGCCCACGATGCCGGCCAGTGAGCCGCCCAGCGTCACCGCCAGCAGGATCACCGCGGCGTGCAGCCCCAGCCCGCGGCTCTGGATGATCGGCTGGAACACGTTGCCCTCCAACTGCTGCACCACGATGATGATGGCCAGCGCGATCAGCGCGTCCGTCAGGCCGTTGGACACCAGCGCGATGAGGACCGCGACGAAACCGGCGAACAGCGCGCCGATGATGGGCACGAACGCGGACACGAACGTCAGCACCGCCAGCGGCAGCACCAGCGGCACCCCGAGGATCCACAGACCGAGCCCGATGAAGACGGCGTCCAGCAGCCCCACCAGCGCCTGGGACCGGACGAAGGAACCCAGGGTGGTCCAGGCCCGCTTGGTGACGGCCGGCACGTCGGTGGCGAGCCGGCCGGGCAGCTGCCGGGTGAGCCACGGCAGGAACCGCGGCCCGTCCTTGAGGAAGAAGAACATCAGGAAGACGGCGAGTACGGCGGTGACCAGCCCGTTGACGACCGTGCCCACGCCGGTGGCGACCGTGTCGACCACACTGCCGACGCTGTCCTGGATCCGGGCCATCGCGGAGTCCGCGGCACTGGTGATCTGGGCGTCACCGATGTTCAGCGGCGGCCCCGCGGCCCAGTCCCGCAGATGCTGGATGCCCTCGACCACCCCGTCGGTCAGCTCGTCGGTCTGGGAGGCCATCGGTACGGCGATCAGCGCCACCACACCGGCGGCGGCCAGCAGGAACACCACGGTCACCGTGGTCGCGGCGAGCGCCGGATGCCAGCCGTGCCGGCGCAGGAAGCGGGCCGGCGGCCAGGTGAGGGTGGTGAGCAGCAGGCCGACGACCAGCGGCCACACGACCGACCACATCCGGCCCAGCAGCCAGAGGGTCACCGCGAGCATCGCGAGAAGCAGCAGCAGGTCGAGGGAGAGGCGGGCCCCGGTGCGGAGTGCGGCGCGGGTTCTCGCGGAACTCAACGTGGCAGACATGGGGTTCACCCTATGGGGTGCGCCCCATGCGGCCCGCCGCCGGGAATCAGCCGGTGATCACCTCGTTCCTCGCCAGGCTGCCGGTGCGTTCCTCGACCGTGCCGCGCAGCGACTCGGCCGCGGTGGCGACGGACTCGCCGTCGGCGCCGGACCGCTTGGCCTGCGCGGTGAGCGAGGCGAGGGCGTCGAGGGCGTGACCGGAGGCGAAGAAGCTCCGGTACAGCTTCTTGTAGGCGGAGTGGTAGACGCTGTCGAAGGCGTCCGTCGCCAGGAACCGTTCCTTGAGGACGTTGCCGCCCATGCCGCCGCCGCGCTGTTGTTGCCCGTCGCCGTCGTCGGTGCCCTTGCCGCCGCCCCCGCCCCCGCCCATGCTGGTGCTGTCGTCGGGGCCGGTGGTGGCGGTGCCGGAGAAGGTCAGGTTGAAGTCCCAGCCGAGTACGGAGAACTTCTCGGTGTCCAGGTCGTACCAGAGCACGTAGTTGTTGCCCGGTCCGGCCATGTCGTCGAAGTTCAGGATCAGGTTCTGCGTGGCCACGTACTCGGCGAAGGAGCCGACGTCGACGTACTGGTCCAGATCCGCGGCGAACTCCTCGTCGGACGCCTGGTTCACCCACTTCAGCAGCTTCATCACCGGCGAGAGGTCCTGGCTGCCCTTCAGGTTGAGCTGCTTGAAGGACGTCTCGTAGTCGGTCGGGTCGTCGCCGACGTAGTCGAAGCTGCCGCCGGCCCGCGCCTTGTACGCCACACCCGTGTCGTCGATCTCCGTGTCGACCCAGTCCTTGCTCGGGTTCTCCACCATGAGCCGGGTCGCGGCCGGACGGTTGTTGACCGTCAGGGCGGTGAAGGCGTAGTTCTCCGCCGTCTGACCGGACTTCTCCATCAGGGACAGCGACAGAGCCTCGTTCAGCGGCAGCGCGTCGTCGACGCCGGGGCGCAGCGACAGTTCGCGGTGACCCTGGTAGGCGCGGCCCTCGACGTACTCGTCGATGCTGATCAGCCAGGGCAGTTCCTCGGGCTTGGACGCGGAGAGGTCGTACTGCGCCATGCCGCCGCCGCCCGCTCCTCCGCCACCCTGTTCTTGCTGCTGGGGCTGTCCACCGTCCTGGCCGCCCGGCGGGAGGCCCTGCGGTCCGTCGCCGCCCGGCTGGGGCGCGCCGGTCGGGCGGGCACCACCGGCCGCTCCGCCCGCCGCGCCGGCTCCGCCGCGCGAAGTCCCGCGCAGGCTCTGGAGGGTGGAGTTGCCCTTCAGCCGGATGCCCACGTCGTTCAGGTACACCCCGTCGATGGTGAGATCGGCCTCGATGTACTCCTTCTCGCCCTCGTCCTGGTACTTCGCCATCATGTCGGCGAAGTCGGTCTCGTCGTACTCGAGCCGGACCGTGTGGGCCTCGGAGGTGTCGAACAGAGCGACCGTGCCCGTGACGTCGTCCGTGATCTCGTCCGCGTCCGCCAGCGAGGCGCTGGTGACGAACGGGCTGACCCGCGCGTCGCCGAAGAAGATCAGCAGCACGGCCATGCCCGCGGCCAGCAGCGCGGTCGGCTTCCAGTGGTGCCGCAGCCGCAGCGGGACGCGGTGCACCAGCGGACCGCGGGGCGCCGCCATCACAGGTCCGTCTGGTCGTAACCGGTCAGGACGGTCACGCGCTGGCCCATGGTCCGTTCCCGGAGCGCGGCCACCAGCTCACCGGGTTCGTGCCCCTTCTTGATCCGGACCGTGTAGAACACCTCGGTCAGTGTGCCGCCCCGGATGGACTCCGTGCTGACCAGCTCGAACTCGTCGGTGAAGCGCAGCAGCACGTCCTGGATGGTCTGGGTGTGGTCCTCGCCGGCCGGGACCTGGACCTTGACGACCTGGCGCTGGACGTTGAGGGCGAACCAGTTGAACTTGCTCATCGCCAGGACGATCAGCGCGATGACCACGCCGCCCACGGCGGCCAGGGTGTAGAAGCGGGCGCCGCAGGCCATGCCGATGGCCATCACCAGGAAGACGAACCCGACGTCCCTGGTCTCCTTGACCGCGTTGCGGAACCGGACCACCGACAGGGCGCCGACCAGCGAGAAGGCGCGGGCCAGGTTGGAGCCCACCACCAGCATGATCAGTGCGACCACCATGCCGACGATGACCAGGGTCTGCACATAGGACTGGCTGTAGCTGACGTTCTTGTGGGTGGCCCGATAGACGTATCCGATCATCGTCGAGAGGACGAAGGACAGGGTCATGGCCAGCACGATGTCCGTGACACTGAACGTGCCGCTCAGGTCCTGAAGGTCGAGGTTCACGAGTGCAGTACCTCCGTGGTGCGGTGGGGGTCGGGAGTGGTGGGGGTGGTGGGGGTGGTGGGGGACGGGAGGTCTTCCTCCCGGACGTGGAAGACCGACCGGGGCGCCAGGCCGAACGACTCGACGCTCTGCACGTACTTGGAGACCCGGATCAGGTTCAGGTTGCGCCGGGCGGCGAGATCGGTGATCCAGTACGGGGCGCGTTCGTTGACCTTGATCTCCATCACCGTCAGGTGCGGCGGGACGATGAACCGGTTCTCGGGGTTCGCGGTGCCGAAGTGGAAGTCGCGGTCCCGGCCGCGGATCCGGCGGTCGAAGGTGACCCGCAGCCCCGTGTCCTGGTCCCGGCCGGCCAGGGCCTCGCGCTGGTAGCCGGTGATGGCGGTGGGCTGGAGGTTGAGCCGGACGACGAGTTCGAGCACCTCGTGGACGAAGGCCCGTTCCCCGGGGGAGTGCGGTATCTCCTCCCGGTCGTCGCACAGGTGGCGGGCCGTGGCGTACGGCAGGGTGATGCGGCGTTTCTGGGTGACCCGGTTGACCCGCTGCTTGATCTCCACGCAGACCGGGGACTCGTCGGTGACGCCGTCGAGGTCGCCGTAGTGCCGGATGCGCAGCTTGCGGCGGAACTTCAGCCCCTCGATCTTCTCCCAGTAGAAGCGCAGTTGCGGCGTGTCGTAGTACAGGCTCCACACGCCGTAGCCGCCGACGGGGCTGTGCGGGTCCTGGTCCATCCGCTCGCCCAGTTCGGCGCGGATCGCGGCGGCCTGTTCGACCGGGACCAGGTACTTGAGTTCGTAGCGGTTGAAGGCGTGCAGTCTGCTGGCCACCCGCAGGGCCTCTTCGGTCGCCGTCCGGTGCGGCGGTTCGCCGGGCGCCGCCGCGGGCGCCTCGTCGTCGCTCGCGCCGACGGCCCGGCGGCGGCGTGTCAGCCAGCCAGTCATGGGGTCCTCTCGATCCGTGGGGTGATCGGTCTCCCCGTAAGGAATCGGTAAGACATGAAAGGCCGCTGAGAGAATCCCCCAAACGGCATGAGGACTTGGGGTTAACGCAAGGTGAATGGATCTGCCGTTGCTGATGCTGGGCCTGGACACCACCCTCGTCGGCCGGGACGCGGCCTGCCGCGGCGCCGTCTCCGTCTTCCGCGGCGTCGGCGTCCAGCAGGCCGCGGGCCGCGTCGTCGCCGGACATCCCCGTCCCGCGTCCCCGCTACCTCCGCTGTCGTGATCGGCGGCCCTAGTGTGGGCCGGTGACTCCCGCACCCCTCCTCGGTGACACCGTCCGCCTCATACCCCTGTCCGCCGACCACGCCGACGCCCTGTTCCCGTCCGCCTCCGACCCGGAGGTCTGGCGCTGGATGCCCCGGCCGCGCCCCGGCACGGTGGCCGAGACGCGCGCGATGCTCGACCGGATGCTCGCCGACCCCGCCCGGCGCTGCTTCGCCGTCCAGCGGCGCGGTGACGACGCGGTGATCGGCTCGACCAGCCTGTACGACATCGACCCGGCCGAGGGACGCGCGGAGATCGGCGCGACCTGGTTCGACCGCTCCTGCTGGGGCGGTCCGTACAACGCCGAGTCCAAACTGCTGCTGTTCGCCCACGCCTTCGAGGACCTGGGACTCGTACGGCTCGCGCTGCGCACCGACAACCTCAACGAGCGGTCCCAGCGCGCCCTGACCCGGCTCGGCCTGGTCCACGAGGGCACGTTGCGCAGTCACATGCGGCGTCAGGACGGCACTCGCCGCGACTCGCTGTACTACAGCCTGCTCGCCAGTGAGTGGCCGGCGGTGCGCGAGACCCTGCGGGACCGGATCGCGGCCAAGAAGCCGCCCCGGCGCGGTGGCGACGTCCGACGACAGGATCACTGACGTACCGGTCGAATCCGGCGTGTTCCTCCCCCGCCCGCCCGCCCGCATCCGCCGGCCCGACTCTGGTCCTCGGCGAAACACTGATACATACTGTGGATGTTTGTATCTCTCTCGTGTGTACCTCTCGTACCCGGCATCGCGTTCACAGGAGGGCTCCGATGGACATCGACGAGGCACGAACCCGGTTCGCGGTCCTGCGTGGCAAGGAGTCGGCCGTATCGGCAGACGAACTCGACACCGTGTGGGCCGCGTTGCCGGCCGTCCGCGTCGAGGACATCCTCGGCGCGTGGCGGGGCGGCGAGTTCGACACCGGGCATCCGCTGAACGGACGGCTGCGAGCGTCCGGTTGGTACGGCAAGACCTTCGCCGCCGCCGCCGACGCCAAGCCGCTGATCATGCGCGGCGAGGACGGGAACCTCTACTCCGACACCACCCTCGGCAAGGGCGAGGCCAGCCTGTGGATGGTCGAGTTCCGCGGCGAGGTGACGGCCACGATGGTGTACGACGGCCAGCCGGTGCTCGACCACTTCAAGGCGGTCGACGACCGCACGCTGATGGGCATCATGAACGGCAAGGGCTTCGGCGACGGCCCCTTCTTCTACTTCTTCCTGGACAGGGTCCGGGCGTGAGAGCCGCGGTGGTGCAGACACCGGGCGGTGGATTCACCGTCCAGGACGTCGACATCGACCGCCCCGTGGACCGCGAGGTGCTGATGGAGGTACGGGCGGCCGGTCTCTGCCACACCGACCTCACCCTCGCCACCCACGGCCTGGGACGGCTCCGCCTGCCGGTCGTCCTCGGGCACGAGATCGCCGGAGTCGTCGTCGCCACCGGGCCGCACGTCACCGAGTTCACCGCCGGCGACCATGTCGTCGGCTGCCTCGTGCAGTGGTGCGGCGGCTGCCCGGCCTGCCTCGACGGTCGGCCCCACCAGTGCCCGCACCCCGAGGCGACACTGCGCGACCCCGGCCGGCACGGCCCACGCCCACGGCTCGGCCGCGCCGGCCGGCCCGTCACCCAGGGCATGGGGCTCGGCGGCTTCGCCCAGCGGGCCCTCGTGCACGCCAACCAACTGACCGCCGTGCCACGCCGGTTGCCGTTCGCCTGCGCCGCCCTGCTCGGCTGCGGGGTGCTGACCGGCGTGGGCTCCGTCCTCAACGGCGCGCGGGTCCGGGCGGGCGAGACCGTGGCCGTGATCGGCGTCGGGGGCGTCGGCCTGAACGCCGTCGCCGGTGCGGCGGTCGCCGGCGCCTCGCGCATCGTCGCCCTCGACGTCCAGGACGGCAGGCTGCGCCGCGCGCGGGAGTTCGGCGCCACGGACGTCGTCAACTCGGCCGACACCGACGCCGCCGCGGCGGTCCGTGAAATGACCGGCGGGGGAGTGCGGCACGCCTTCGACATCGTCGGCACGGCCGCGACGACCCGGCAGGCCCTGGACATGACCGCGCTCGGCGGCGGTGTCCACGTGGTGGGACTGGCGCCGGGCGACGGCGAACTGACCCTCTCCCTGCCCCGGCTGCTGCTCCAGCAGAAACGCGTCCAGGGCCTGATCATGGGCGCCGGGGACCCGCGGCGGGACATCCCCCGCTACGCCGACCTCTGCCTGCGCGGACACCTGAACCTCGACGGCCTCGTCTCCCGGCGGATCGCCCTGCACGAGATCGACACCGGATACGCGGCCCTGCGGGACCCGGAGGTGGCGCGGGTCGTCGTCACGTCGTTCTAGCCCTCCGACTGTCCTCCGAGTCAGGAAAGAACCGGCGGCGGGGGACGGGGGCAGGGGTGCCCCCCTCAGCCGATCCCCACCGGCCCCCGCTCCGAACCCACCGTGCACGAGAACCCCGCCGGCCCGGTGCCCAGCGGCAGCCCGGTGCCCAGGGCGGCGAGGAGCGGGCGGATCTCGTCCGGGTCGGGAGCGGTCGCCGACAGCGACAGCAGCGGTGTCACCGGAAGGCCGGCCGACGGATGGACGGTGTCGCCCCAGTCGATGAGGAACGGCACCAGGCCCGACGGGTGCGCGCCGGCGCCGTCGGTCAGCCGCCAGGACAGCAGGGTGCCGTCGGGCCGGCGGCGGCTCATCGGACGCACCGGCCCGGGGTCGTAGCCCCGCAGCCGGGCCGCCGCCACCGCCGCGTCCAGGTCGGGCGGGCGGACCGCCCAGGTCACGATGGCCGGCTTGGAGATCCCGTCGACACCGAACGGGCGCGGCCCCCGGGGCGCGGGCTGCGCCGGATCGGGTCCGATGATCTCCAGATAACCAGTGCCGCCCAGCGACACCAGGAAGTTGCGGGTGCCGCGCCCGAGGTGCGCGCCGCCGGGCGCGGGGGCCACCCCGGTACGCCGGGTGAAGTCGGCGACCGTCGCGGCCAGGTCCGGGGTGGCGAGGACGAGGTGGTCCAGCAGAGCGGGGTGGGTGTTCACCGCACGGAGGGTACGCAGCCCCGCCCCGGCTGTCGATCACCTGTTCGGCAGGGCGCGGCGATCCCTGCCGTACGCACCTGATTCATGGGATTCTCATCGCTTTCCCATGGCGGCCCCGGGGGTGTCCCACGTTATGGTCAAGCATCCAACAGGGGGGTCCAGCTCGCAGGCCGATGGGAAGCGCGGTGCCGATGTCGAACGGTACGAGAACGGACATGCGTCGAGTGGCGCGCGGCATACGGCGGCGGCTGCTCAGACTCGCCGAACCTCCCGTGCCCCAGTCGGCCCGACGGCTCGTACCGGAACCGGTCTTCGTCATCTCCTCGGTGCGGTCCGGCTCCACCCTGCTGCGGGTGCTGCTCAACAGCCACCCGGAGATCCGGGCCCCGCACGAAATGCATCTGCGGACCCTCACGGTCGACCTGACCAAGCCGTACACCAAGAAGGCGATGGCGGAACTCCAGCTCGATCAGCGGGAGTTGGAGTACCTGCTGTGGGACCGGATACTCCACCGCGAGCTGGTGCGCAGCGGCAAGAAGATCATCGTCGACAAGACGCCCGGCAACGCCGGGGTCTGGGAACGGCTGCACGAGTGCTGGCCGGGGGCCCGGTACATCTTCCTGCTGCGGCACCCCGCCTCGATGGTCAGCTCCCTGATCAACAACCGTCCGGACCGCGACCTCGACGCCACCGTCCGGGAGGTGCGCGGCTATGTGGAGGCGGTGGAGGCGGCCCGCACCGCACTGCCTGGCCTGACCGTCCGCTACGAGGAACTCACCGAGCGGCCGGAGCAGGTCACCCGGGAGATCTGCGCGTTCCTCGGTGTCTCCTGGGCGCCCGGCATGCTGGAGTACCGGAAGGGCGACCACGGGCCGTTCGTCCCGTTCATCGGTGACTGGAGCGACAACATCAAGTCCGGGTCGGTCCAGAAGGCCCGGCCGCTGCCGTCCCCGGAGGAGGTACCGGCCCCTCTGCGCGACATCGCGCGGGCCTGGGACTACCCCTGCTGAGGCGCCTGTGAGGCGCCGGCCGCGGTGAGCGGGGCGGCGGGACGGCTTCGCGCCTCGCGTCCTGCGGGTCGGGCCTCGCGTCCTGCGGGTCGTGCCCCGCGCCCCGCAGGGCGCGGTGGGATTCGGTCCGGCCCCGGCCCTTCCGGCACCCGGCCCTTCCGGCCGCCCGGCCTCCTCCCGCCCCGGTCGGCCACCCCTCAGCAGGACACCGTCCCGCCCTGGTCAGTCACGGCGCGCAGGGCCGACGAACGAGATCCACACATCCGGCGGCACCTCCGGCCGATGCGGCACCGGCCGCCGCTCCTCGGTCCAGGCGTCACCGGCGATCTCCGCGGCCACCCGCCGCCAGAACGCGACCGCGGGCGGGTTGGAGTCCTGGAAGGGGATCTCCCACGGCCCCGGATGCCTGGCGACGACCTCCTGGGCGGCCCGCAGTCCGGTCCCCGCCCGACGCGCGCCCCGCACCACGAAGAAACTGTTCATCACCCGTGCCGGGCCGCGCAACGCGCGGACGAAGGCGAAACCGGCCGGCCGGTCGCCGCTCACCAGCAGGTACGGCGCCCAGTCGGCGTCCGTGAAGGCCGAGCGCAGCCGGTCGGCGCGGAAGGACCCGTCCGATTCGGGCAGCGAACCGGACGGCTCGGACATGTCGTGCCGGAACATCAGCCAGAGCCGTTCCACGGTCGGACGGTCGGCGGCGAGGGCGGGGCGGACGAGGACGGGCATCTGACTCCTCCGAGGCGGTGAACTGCCCGCAACCGGGCATGAAAAAAGCCTCCCCGGCGGACATCTGTCCCGGCCAGGAAGGCCTGCGTGCTGACGGAGACCATAGCAGGAGCCGGCGGATCACCCGGAGGGCCGCCCCCGAGGACGTACCGCGTCCCGCCCGGCCCGCACCGCACGGACTCTTGCCAGTTACTCAGCCGTCACCCTATTCTCCCCACGCGGAAAGCGCTTTCTGCGCTCGTCTCGGCGGCCGGCACCTCGGCGATGCGCGTCGCAACGGGCGGCACGGTTCAGCACGACACCACACCCGACATGGCAGAAGGCAAGGGGAGTGCGAGCATGAGACGACCAGTCGCAGTGCGCCTGTACGCGACACTGGCCACGATGGCCCTCGCGGCGGCGACCGGCGCGGTCCTGACGGCACCGGAGGCGACGGCGGCCACCGCCGGCGCCACCGGTTACGCGACCCAGAACGGCGGCACCACCGGCGGCGCGGGCGGCCAGACCGTACGGGCCACCACCGGAACGGCCATCCACGAGGCCCTGTGCAACCGGGCCGCGAGTGACACCCCGGTCGTCATCGAGGTCGAGGGCACCATCAACCACGCCAACACCGCCAAGGTGTCCGGCGACAGCTGCAACACCGCCGCCGGCGTGATCGAGCTGAAGCAGATCAGCAACGTCACCATCGTCGGCGTCGGCAGCGGTGCCGTCTTCGATCAACTGGGCATCCACATCCGCGAGTCCAGCAACATCATCATCCAGAACGTGACCGTCAAGAACGTCAAGAAGTCGGGCTCACCCACCTCCAACGGCGGTGACGCCATCGGCATGGAGAGCGACGTCCGCAACGTGTGGGTCGACCACACCACCCTGGAGGCGTCGGGCGGTGAGTCGGAGGGGTACGACGGCCTCTTCGACATGAAGGACAACACCCAGTACGTGACGCTGTCCTACAGCACCCTGCGCAACTCCGGCCGCGGCGGCCTGATCGGGTCCAGCGAGAGCGATGTCTCCAACGGCTACGTCACCTTCCACCACAACCTGTACGAGAACATCGACTCCCGCACCCCGCTGCTGCGCGGCGGCACCTCCCACATCTACAACAACCACTACGTCAGCCTGAACGAGTCCGGCATCAACTCCCGGGCCGGCGCCAAGGCGAAGGTGGACAACAACTACTTCGAGGACTCCAAGGACGTCCTCGGCACCTTCTACACCGACCAGGCCGGCTACTGGCAGGTCAGCGGCAACATCTACGACAACGTGACCTGGTCGGCGCCGGGCGAGGACACCAACCCGGCGGGCCCCGACCCGCAGTCCAACACCACGGTGAGCATCCCCTACGCGTACGCCCTCGACCAGGCGGCGTGCGTACCGGACATCGTGAGCCAGACGGCCGGCGCGGGCAAGGGACTCAAGGTGTCGGACGGCAGCTGCTCGCCCCAGACGCCGACCGACCCGACACCGGAGCCGACGGACCCCACCGATCCGACCGACCCCACGGACCCGTCGCCCGAGCCCACGGACCCCACTGGGACCAACCTCAGCATCGGGGCCGGTTCCGACGGCTCCAGCAAGGCGAGCGGCACGAGTTACGGCAACGTGCGCGACGGTGACCCGAGCACCTACTGGTCGCCGAGCGGTTCGACCGGTTCGGTCTCGATCAAGTGGGGCTCCGCCACGACGGTGTCCACCATCGCCGTCCGGGAGACCTCGGCCGCCGCCGGCCGCATCGGCGCCTGGCGGGTCCTCAACGGTGACACCGGAGCCGTCCTGACCTCCGGCAGCGGGGCCGGTGTCATCACCTTCCCCGCCACCGCACTGCGCAAGATCACCTTCGAGATCACCGGTTCCAACGGCGTACCGCAGGTCGCCGAGTTCGAGACGTACGCCGGCTGACGCCCGCCGCCCGCCGCCCGCCGCCCGCCCGGACCCCGTGCCCAGGGGTCCGGGCGGGCACCGCTGTGTGCCGGGCCCGCCGGCCGGGGTCCGGAGATCAGCGCGAGATCTGCGACGGCGGCCGAACTCGCCGCCGCCGTCCTCGACAACGTCGCCGCCACCCGCGCCGACGCCCGCCACGCGCGCGGCGTCCGGGCCCCGAGAACATCGCGGTAGCCGGCTTCGACGCCGTGAGCCTCAGCTCCGTGGCACCGGCGGTCACCTGGCGGCACGCGCGAGCACGCCGGCCCGGTCACCCCGCGTTACACGATCTTCATGACTTCACATTCCGCCACTGCCTGCGAGAACGCGGCGACCCACGGACCGGGGCGGCGGGCCCCGTCCGGATTAAATATCCGGAGTGTTGACGTAATTCGGCGCGCGTTCGCATGCTGAAGCGCACCCCTGGTCACTCCTCCGTGCCGGCTGCCCTCCCGGGCAGGTCATCGGCGCGCCCTCGACGACGAAAGAGAACGTGACTGATGAGCCACTCCGAGAGCAGGTTCACCGTCGGCCGCCGTTCCCTGCTGGCGACCGTCGCCGGCGCGGGAGCCGGTGCCGTCCTCCCGGCGGCGACCGCCCAGGCGGCACCGGCCGGCTCCGTACCGGTCAACTCCGCGTCGGCGCACGGGCGGTACCCGGCGAACTGGCCCGACCCCGAGCCCTACGGTCTGGCCGACGCCCGGCTGGACCTGTGGCCGCGGGCGGACAACTCCTTCGTGCT
The DNA here is from genome assembly GCF_052216785.1 of Streptomyces sp. JW3. NCBI lineage: Bacteria > Bacillati > Actinomycetota > Actinomycetes > Kitasatosporales > Streptomycetaceae > Streptomyces > Streptomyces sp. JW3. Next base: position 47,886 of record NZ_JBQOUX010000053.1, read on the forward strand.
GCCCCTGGAGTTGCGCCCCCGCGACGAGGAGCGCGGCACGGTCTGGATCCGGGACACCTACGTCAACTGCTTCGTCGTCGACGGCCGTCCGCTCTACGTCGCCACCGGCACCACCCGGGTCCCCGGACTCGCCGTGGCCGCCCCCTGGAACGACGGCATCTTCGTCTGGACCTCCCGCTCCCTCAAGGGCCCCTGGCGACTGGCCGACACCACCGGTATCCGGCCCGGCGCGGAGAAGGGCAAGGTGTGGTCGCCCGAGTTCGTCGACGAGAACACCACCGGACGCACGGTCGTCGCGCCGTGGCAGGAGTACTGGACCGACACCACCTACGGCAAGCGCGGCCACGCCTGGGCGCCCGAGGCGCACTACTTCCGCGGCAAGTGGTACATCGTCGCCTGCACCGGCGACTACGCCAAGAAGGTCGGCTCGTTCATGCTGGTCAGCGAGGGCGGCGTGGAGGGCCCGTACCGGCTGGTCGAGGGCAACCTGGAGAAGCCCTTCGGCGACTCGTTCATCGGCGGGCCGAGCTTCATCGAGCCCGGCGCCTACCACCACATCGACGGCGGCCTCTACTCCGAGGGCGACCAGGCGTGGCTCGTCCTGCACAACAACCTGTACGCCAGGTTCCGGGACGACATGGAGGACATCGTCACGACGACGAACCTGCCGACGTTCCAGCAGCAGCCCTACTCGCCCGAGCCGTACCTCGAAGGCGCCTACGTCTTCAAGTACAAGGGCAAGTACCACCTGGTCCACGCCGCCTGGAACCGGGCCTCCGTCAACGCCGACGGCACCACCCGGCACGCCTACGACGTGGCCGCCTCCGGACGGGTGCAGTACCAGTACGACGCGATCGTCGCGGTGGCCGACCGCTTCGAGGGCCCCTACTCGAAGCGGTACACCGCCGGTGTCGGCGCCGGGCACAACAACTTCTTCGTCGACCACAAGGGCGACCTGTGGGCGACCTACTTCCTGAATCCGGCCGCCGGCTACTGGTCCAACACCTCGCGCGTCGACGACGCCGCCGTGCCCGGTGTCGTACGGCTGGAGTGGACCGGCCCGCAGGGTGACCGCCTGTACGTCCAGCGCCGCAAGTAGACCGCCGCCGCCCTCGGCACTCACCCCGACCGGGTGGGTGCCGATGGCTGTCTTGACATAGGTATGTTGACATAGTTAAAGTTCTCGTATGCCCGAGGAGAACGCGTCCGTGCAGGACATCGACCACGTGGCCGCGCGGCTCGTGGCGTGCCTGCCGCGGCTGGCCCGGGCCCTGGACCGGCAGGTCGCGCAGGACTACGCGTACCCCAAGCCGCCCGAGGCGCAGCTCGCGCTGTTGCGGCACGTCGAGGAGCACGACGGCACCACCGTCCGCGCGGCGGCCGAAGCCCTGCTGATGAAGGCGAACAACGTCAGCGCGCTGGTCACCCAGCTCACCGAGCAGGGCCTGCTGGCGCGCCGCCAGGACGCGGCCGACAAGCGGGTCGCGCACCTGCACCTCACCCCGCTGGCCCGGCGCCAGCTCGCCGAGGTCGAACGCCTGATGAGCGCACACCTCGGCAGCGCCCTGCGCGCGCTGACCGAAGGCCAGCTGGACGCCCTGGGCTCGGCCCTGTCGTCGCTCGCGGCGCTCGACCGGCAGCTGCGCCCCCGCGCCTGACACCCCGCCCCGGCCCGTCATCGGCCGGGGCGCCAAAGCGGGGCGCGCCTGCCCTCGCGGGCCCTCTCCTCATCAGTAACCCTCCCGGTGCACCCCGGCCGTTCCGTCGCGTCGCGTGCGGACCGGCCGCCCGGTGCCGCCGTCCGGTGTCACCACTGTCACTCCCCGCACGATCGAAGGACACGCACAGTCATGCCCTCCGCCCCCACCGCCTCCTCCGCTCCACCGACCCGTGCCCCGGCCGCGGACCGCCCCCGCGGCCGGCGGGCCAACCCGTGGCTGACGCTGATCGCCGTCGCCTTCGGTCTCTTCATGGTCGGCCTGGACGGCTCGGTCGTCTCCATCGCCAACCCCGAGATCGGCCGGGACCTGGGCGCTTCCACCTCCGACCTCCAGTGGGTCACCAACTCCTACCTGCTGGCCCTCGCCGCGGCCCTGATCCTCGGCGGCAAGCTCGGCGACCGGTTCGGCCGCCGCACCTTCTACCTGATCGGCGTCGCGGGCTTCACCCTCGCCTCCGTCGCCATCGGGCTGTCCGGCTCCATCGAGGGCGTCATCGCCTTCCGCGCCGTCCAGGGCTTCTTCGGCGCCCTGCTGATGCCCAACACCCTCGGCATGCTGCGGGCCGTCTTCCCGCCGCAGAAGTTCGGCATGGCGGTCGGCATCTGGGCCATGGTCTCCTCGGTCTCCACCGCGCTCGGCCCCATCGTCGGCGGACTGCTCGTGCAGCACGTCAACTGGGAGTCGGTCTTCTACATCAACGCCCCGATCGGCGTCATCGCGCTGGTCTTCAGCCTGATCGTGCTCCCGCAGACCAAGAACGGCGTTGCCGCCGACGAAAAGTTCGACGTCCTCGGTGTCGTGCTGCTGGCCCTCGGACTGCTCGCCGTGGTCTTCGGCGTCGTCAAGGGCGAGACCTGGGGCTGGACCTCGGGCGGCACCCTCGGCTGCATCGCCGCCGGTGTGGTGGTCCTGCTGGTCTTCGGCCTCTGGGAGACCCGGGTCGCCTCGCCCCTGCTGCCCATGCGGCTGTTCCGCAGCCGGGCGCTGACCATCGGCACCGGCGTCACCGCGCTGAACTTCTTCGTGCTGCTCGGCGTGATCTTCTTCGTCATGCTCTATCTCCAGAGCGTGCGCGGCTTCACCCCCGTGGAGGCCGGGGTGCGCACCCTGCCGCTGAGCCTCGCCTCGGTCGTCGCCTCCCCGCTCGGCGCCGCGCTCACCGGCCGGTTCGGACCGCGGCTGACGATGCCGCTCGGCATGGCCCTCCAGGCGGTCGCCTGCTTCGTCATGCTCGGCTGGAGCGCCGACTCGTCGTACGCCACGATGTGGCCGCCGTTCATCGCCCTCGGCCTGGGCGTCGGCATGGTGATGTCGTCCTCCTCGGACGCCATCGTCGGCAACGCGCCGGTCCGGGACGGCGGCGTGGCGGGCGGGCTCCAGGCGACCGCCCTCCAGATCGGCGGCGCGCTCGGCACCTCGGTGCTGGTGTCGCTGATCAGCAGCCGGGTCGGCACCACCCTCACCGGTGAACTGACCTCCGCCGGCGTGCCCGCGGCCACGGCCACCGGTCTGGAGGAGGCCAAGGACGCGGTGGCCATGGGCGTCGCGCCGGTCTCCGACGGCATGCCGGCCCGGCTCCGGGACGCCGTCGTCGAGGGCAGCCACCAGGCGTTCATGAACGGTGTGCACACCGCCGTGCTCGTCGCCGGTGTGCTGTGCGTCATCGGCGCGCTGGTGGCCGCCGTCGGCGTGCGCCGCACCGCCGCCGCGGAGCAGCCCGCCGCCTGAGCGGACCTCGGCGCCGGGCCCGCGTCCGCCCATCGGCGGGCGCGGGC